>CANPYT010000001.1 GCA_947588705.1 uncultured Acetatifactor sp.
CGTGCCTTCCAGATGGTAGACATATGCCAGGACGAAGGGAACGATCAGCGTATTGGCCGCGATAGGGGGAAGCGGGGCAAGCCATTTCCGGAAGCCTCCGGGCATCCGGCCGGTGTTTCCGGAAGACTTTGGAGGCCGGCTTATGAGATAAGTGCCGAGGGCGCCCAGCAGGGTTGCGATACTGCCGAAAAGGACGTCGAGCGGAACGCAACCGGTCAGCATGTTGGCCAGAATACAACCCACAAACAGTCCCGGTATCGCCGCGGGAGTGAATACAGGCAGGACCGTGAGCGCCTCGGAAAAACGGATCTGGACGGGGGAGCTGGCAAGGCCGAGAAAGGCGGCCAATTCTGTCAGCACCACATAGAGAGCGGCGATAATAGCCGCGTGTGCAATAAATAGAACTTTTCGATTCATATGGATTCTCCTTTAGTTTTGTTTTAGGTGAGGAAGGTTTCGAACTCACCGCGCAGTATTGCGATGCGCCCGCAAGAGGGGCACATCAGCAACTATAGCACAATGGGAAAAGAAATGCAAGAAAATCCGGGAGCCGGCTGAACTGTTGCCGGCTATGCTTGGGAAGACGAGGGAACGGGGCCGGTGGAGCCACGGACGACCAGGGGGGCTCGCAGCAGGATAGAGCCGATAGGCAGGTCATTCAGCAGGCAGGTAATGGCATAGAAGCCGCATTTGCCAAGACCGATCCGATCCTGCCGGATGGTGGTCAGAGGCGGTTCCGTGTACGCAGTCATCGGCAGATCGTCAAAGCCGATGATGCTCAGGTCCTGGGGGATCTGGATGGACCTGTCCATACATTCCGTGATGGCGGAAACGGCGCGGACGTCATGGGAGAACAGGATCGCCGTCACGCCCAGGTCCATGAGCTTTGGGATGTAGGTGCGGGTAGATTCCGAGACATAGTAACCAAGGCCGATGTAGTCCTCGTTGACTTCCAGCCCATAGCGTTTGACCGCGTTGATATAAGCGCTGTATCGTGCCCTCAGGATATAAGAGTCCAGAGGTCCTGAGATCAGGCCGATCTTTCGGTGGCCCAGTTTTACCAGATGGCGGACGGCAAGATCGTATCCCTCCTGGCTGTCACATCCCACAGAGGCGATGCGGGGGTTGCTTTTGATATAGTTGTCATAGAGCACGGTAGGCACCTGGCAGACCGGAAATTCGTCCATCCAGGGATCCAGCAGGGAAAAGCCGAGGACAAAGGCGGCCTGGTAGCCGTGGTCCAGCATAAACACCCTGTAGGGAGTGAGCTTTTCAAACTCAACGGTCATGGGTACGACATCCACGATCCATCCCTCTGGCTCCGCCATTTGGCGAAAGCCCTGTACGATATCGTAGCCAAACTGGTTTGGCGTCTCATAGTCCATGTTTTCGATCAAAATACAGATCTTTCTCACGGTGCCGGAATTACGCCGGTTGATATATCCCAGTTCCACGGCTGTCTCGAGGATCCTTTTCCGCATGTCTGCGCTTACGTCCGTGGCGTTGTTCAGAGCCTTGGAGACAGTACTTTTCGAAACCCCCAGTTTTGCGGCGATGTCTGCTATGGTAGCCATAGGTCTCCCTCCTGAAAATTCGTGATATTTTACAATGAAAACGTTTTCTTAGAGACGATTATAACAGAGAAATATGGAAAACTCAAGAAAATTTACTAAACCCGACAAGGGATGTACAAGGCGGAAGGGCGGAAAAGTGCTATTTTAGCGGGTTTCCGGGATCTGCCAGAGCGAAAACAGGAAACAAAATGTTTCGAAACAAAAAATGGGATGGCATGTATAAAAAATGTGCATATTGCACAAACTATAGCGTAAAACGGCTCATAATGCAGTTATTATGGCAAAAAACATGTTGACTGCATGGCTTTTTTATGATAATTTTAAGAAGAACCAATCAATGCGAAACAAGTTTCGCAAAACAAAACAGGAGGATATGACTTATGAAAAAGAAAGCATTAGCAGTTGTCCTTGCAACAGCGATGTCGGTCACCATGCTCGCAGGCTGCGGCGGTGGCGGCAGCGAAGCAGGGGGGGCAGGAAGTGAAGCCGAAAATACCGGGAGCGAAGCCGGGAATGCGGGCGGAGAGGCCGGAAGCACTGGAAGCGAGGCCGGAAACGCCAGCGGCGAGGCCACGGATGTCGCCCTGAAGGTATGGTGCCCTCAGAACCAGGTGGACACGGGTATTATGGCTGACCAGCAGGCAGCGTTCGCGGAAGCGCATCCCGAGTGGAATATTACCTGGACAACCGAGATCGTAGGCGAGGATCAGTGCGCTACCGAGGTTACCAAGGATGTGGATGCCGCGGCGGATGTGTTCTTCTTTGCAAACGATCAGCTGAAGACTCTGGTGGACGCGGGCGCTCTGGCACAGCTTGGCGGAAGCACCGAGCAGATGGTGCTGGATGATAATTCCGACCTGGTCAAGTCTACCGTCATGATCGATGACGCCGTATATGGGCTTCCTTTCACCCACAATACATTCTTTATGTTTTATGACAAGACCCTGATGAGCGATGATGACGTGACTTCCCTGGAGAAGATCATGGCGAAAGAGACCGCCGACAATGTATATAATTTCTATTTTGAGTCCGCGGGCGGCTGGAAACTGGGCGCTTACTACTACGGCGCGGGCCTGAAGGTATTCGGCGACAAGGGCGACGATCTTGCGGCGGGATGCGACTGGAACAATGAGACCGGCGTTGCGGTTACCAATTACCTGATCGACCTGATCAATAACCCCAAGTGCGCGTATGACGGCGAGATTGCGGTGAGTGAGCTGATCGCCGACCACAGGCTGGGCGTATGGTTCGATGGCGCGTGGAACTATAATATGTATCACGATGTGCTGGGAGACGATATGGGCATGGCAACCATTCCTACCTTCAATCCCGACGGCAACGATTATCAGATGCTGGGCTTCTACGGTTCCAAGGCGATCGGTGTGAACGCCCACTCCAAGAATGCGGCTGCAGCCGTTGCGTTTGCGGCATACCTGGCGAGCGAGGATCAGCAGGTGGTACGTTATGAGCGTTCCGCACAGCCCCCTACCAACGTGAACATCACGATTGCGGATGATCCCATGGTAACGGTCATCTCCAACGAGGCTGCAAACTGCAGCGTGGTACAGCCCATCGATTCTACGTTTTCTTCCAGATACTGGAACTATGCAAACACGATCCCGACCGAGATCCGCAGCGGACAGATCACGAAGGACAACGTTCAGGAGAAGCTGGATGCGTTTGTAGCATCGATGACTCAGTAAAAGTATAGTTTCGAAAAGGAATTAGCTGGACGGGTACGAGGGCCTGAAAAGACCTTCGTATCCTTCTAAACTATAAGGAGGATCTTATGGCGGCTGACGGGAAAGGGAAAAAGGTTACAAAAACCGGAAGACCAAGCGACAGCAGTGTCTTGGAAGCGCTGCAGAGAGGGAATGCGATAACAAGGCTTTCTTTCTTTGTATTTGGCCTTGGGAACCTGGTGAACAAACAGATCGTGCGCGGTCTGGTATTCCTGGCTATCGAAGTGCTTTATATTTATTATATGGTGACCTTCGGCGCCACTTCGCTTGTCAATCTGACGACGCTGGGTGTCAAGGAACAGGGGCAGGTCTACAATGAGGCCCTTGGCATTTACGAATATACGCTGGGTGACAATTCCATGCTGTTTCTGCTGTATGGCGTTATCACGGTAAGCATCACGCTGGCATTTCTCTTTGCGGCGTGTATGTCCATGAAGAGCGCGTACTGTACGCAGCTCCGCCGGGAGAGGGGAATGAAGGTCCCCGGGTTTATGGATGATATGCGTTCCGTCCGGGAGGAAAATCTGCACACGGCGATGCTGGCCCTGCCCATCCTGGGCATACTTGTTTTTACGATCATACCTCTGGTATTCATGATCTTGATCGCGTTTACCAGCTATGACCACGAACATCAGCCACCCGGAAACCTTTTCACCTGGGTCGGTTTAGACAACTTTAAGACGATGCTGATGCAGGGGAGCAAACTTGCCGCCACGTTCTGGCCGGTGCTGGGATGGACCCTGATCTGGGCGGTGTGCGCTACATTTACCTGTTATATCCTTGGGCTGCTCCTGGCGCTTCTGATCAACCGGAAGGGAACCAGGATCAAAGGATTCTGGAGGTTTATGTTCGTGCTCTCCGTGGCGGTGCCCCAATTTGTATCCCTGCTGAGCATGAGGACTATCTTCAACGCGAACGGTCCCGTGAACGTGCTGCTGAGACATATGGGCGTTATCGGGATGACGGAGTCCGTTCCTTTCTTTACGGATCCGCTGCTGGCAAAGATAACCATCATCTGTATCAATATTTGGATCGGCGTACCTTTTACCATGTTGTCCACGACGGGAATCCTGCAGAATATCCCGGCGGAGCTTTACGAGGCGGCCAAGATCGACGGCGCCAGCGCACCCACGATCTTCCGGAAGATCACGCTGCCCTATATGGTGTTTATCATGACGCCCAGCCTGATCACTTCCTTTACCGGCAACATCAATAACTTTAACGTTATCTTCCTGCTGTCCGGCGGAGGACCCGATACCATGGACTATTATTACGCGGGTAAGACGGATCTGCTGGTGACCTGGCTGTATCGTCTGACGATCACGCAGAAGGATTATAACCTGGGGGCTGTCATCGGTATCCTGGTGTTTGTGATCCTGGCGACACTGGCACTGTTAACTTATCGGCACACCGGTTCTTACAAGGATGAGGGGGCCTTCCAATAATGAAGACAAAACGGTTTATAGTCAATTCATTGTGCCATGTGTTACTGGCGATCCTCAGCGTGATATGGGTACTGCCCATCTTTTATGTGATCCTGACTTCCTTCCGGAAGGAGGGCGGTTCCTACAAGAGCTATATCTGGCCAAAGGGATTTACGCTGGACAATTATGCAAACCTGTTCAAGCCGACAAGTCAGATCGACTTTGTGCGGTGGTTTACCAATACGCTGGTCATAGCGCTGATCAGCACACTGATCTCCGCATTTTTCGTGCTCTGCGTGTCCTACTGTATGAGCCGCCTGCGGTTTAAGATGCGTAAGCCTTTTATGAATGTGGCGCTGATCCTGGGAATGTTCCCCGGCTTCATGTCCATGATCGCGGTGTACTATATCTTAAAGGGCCTCGGTTTTTTGGAGACGGGTACTCTCAAACAGATAGCGCTGATAATGGTCTATTCCGGCGGCGCGGGGCTGGGCTTTTATATGGCGAAGGGCTTTTTTGACACCATACCGAAGAGTATTGACGAGGCGGCGTATATCGACGGCGCCAGCAAATGGGACACATTTATCCATGTGACGATTCCCATGTCAAAGCCCATCATCACCTATACGCTGCTGACCGCATTTATGGGGCCCTGGGTAGATTATATTTTCGCAAAGGTCATCATGGGGCAGGATACCAAGTATTACACGATCGCCATTGGCCTGTGGACCATGCTGGAGAAGGAGTATGTGGAATATTTCTATACACAGTTCTACGCGGGCTGCGTTCTGATCTCCATTCCTATTGCGATCCTGTTCCTGCTGACCCAGAAGTGTTATGTGGAAGGTGTGACAGGAGCCGTGAAAGGCTGATACGTCGCCGGATCTGAGAGCCCGCCGGGCGGGATCTTGGAACGGAGCGGGGGCCGCTGCGGAAGCAAATCGTCAGGTTTCTTTTGCAGCGGCCCTCTTTTTGTAAAAGAGTGGGGAGAAATAAGCAGAAGGGAATGCATGTAGCCGTATGAAGAATTTTTGTTATTCCAGGGAATTTGATTGGGAATATGAATATAAGGGCAGCGACCTGGGGGCTGTCTGCGGGGAAGGGCACACCTGTTTTAAGCTTTGGGCCCCCTTTGCGGATGAGGTGGAGCTTTGCCTTTATCCCGACGGAGAGTCGGATGCCGACCGGCGCCTGGCCATGAAGATCGCGGGAAAGGGAGTCTGGCAGCTGGATTTTGCGGAAAACCTTCATGGCACTTATTATGATTACCGGATCCGAACCGGCAAAAAAACTGTTCGCACGGCGGATCCCTATGCCAGGAGCTGCTGCTGCAACGGAGCCAGGAGCATGGCGGTTGATCTGCGCCTGACGGATCCCGAGGGCTTTGGGGAGGACAAAGCGCCGGAAAAAGACCGGGAGACGGTTATCTACGAATTGCATATCAAGGATTTTTCTTATGATCCGAACAGCGGTGTGCCGGAAGCCTACCGGGGGAAATACAAGGCGTTTACCGTGCCGGGGGAGAGCGGGGAGTATCCGACGGGGGTGGAGTATCTGAAAAAGCTCGGAGTTACCCATGTGCATCTGCTTCCTTTTTTTGATTTTGGATGGCTGGACGAGGCGGGCGGCCAGGAGCAGTTTAACTGGGGCTACGATCCGGTAAACTACAATGTGCCGGAGGGCTCCTTTGCCACTGATGTGACGGACGGGACCGTGCGGATCAGGGAGTGCAAGGAAATGATCCAGTCGCTGCACCGGGCGGGGATCCGTGTGATCATGGACGTGGTCTACAACCACACCCACGAGGCGGACTCTTGGCTGGAGCGGACAGCGCCGGGATATTTCAACAGAAGGCTGAAAAGCGGAAAGCTTTCCGACGGGTCTGCCTGTGGAAATGATATTGCCGCGGGCCGCGCCATGGTGGATAACTATATTGCAAATTCTGTCATGTACTGGGCCACCGAGTATCACATCGACGGTTTCCGCTTTGACCTGATGGGGCTTTTGACTACAGAGCTGATGAACCGGATCCAGCGGGAGCTGGACGAGAAATTCGGAACAGGGGAGAAGCTTTTGTACGGGGAACCCTGGCGGGCCAAGGAGTCGCCCATGGAAGCGGGGACCCACGCGGCGCTGAAGGATAATGTGGGGCTGCTGGATGAAAAGATCGCTGTCTTCAGCGACGACACCCGGGACGCCATCAAGGGAAACGTGTTCTTTGCCCGGGAGCCGGGGTTTGTAAACGGCGGAACCAGGCTGGAGGAACGGATCCTGGGAGCGGTGACGGGATGGTGTACGCAGCCGGAAGGTTTTCGGCCCCGGAGCTGCAGGCAGATCGTCAATTATGTATCCGCCCATGACAACTTCACCCTTTGGGATAAACTGCTCTTGACCATGCGGGGGGAGGAGATTGAGAAGAAAAAGGAATATCTTGTTCCTTATGAGGATGTCCTGGCAGCCAACAAGCTGGCGGCATTTATCTACTTTACCTGCCAGGGGCATGTATTTTTCCAGGCCGGGGAGGAGTTCGGCCGGACTAAGTTCGGCGATGAGAACAGCTACCGTTCCGCGCCGGAGGTAAATATGCTGCGGTGGAAGCAGACGGAGGTGTTCGAAGAGCTGGTGGAGTATTATCGGGGGCTGATCGCACTGCGGAAGAAGATGCCGGGGCTGTGCGACAAATCGCCGGAAGCCGGAAGCCGCGTCAGCGGCCAGAAGATCCACCGGCATGGCGTGATATCGTTCTTTGTGGACAACAGGGACAGCCATGACGGCAGCGAGTGGGAACAGCTGTATGTGGCGTATAATGCTTCGGATGCGGATTATGTGGCGGAGCTTCCCGGGGAAGGCTGGGAGGTGCTGGCGGACGCGGGCACGGCCAACTGCAGGAAGCCCGCCGGGGAAAAAACGACAGCGGAGGCCCACAGCGGCCTGATGCTGGGAAGAAGGGCGGGTGGCGCTGTAAAATGAAGATTCTGTTTGGAAGGCAGGACTTGAAAACGTGCCGTGGAGACAGGGAAAACGCTTGGCTGATGACAAACGGCCTTGGCGGGTTTTCCTCCCTGACAGTGTCCGGCGCCTGTGCCAGGAACGATCACGCGGTGTTGATGAGCTGTAAGCGGGAGGAGGCGCCCAACCACCGCTGGCAGATGATCCACTGGCTGGAAGAGCGGCTGACTGTGGGGGAGCGGGAGATCTCGCTCTCCGGGCAGGATTTTGAGGGCGGGAATATTTCTGAGGCCCCATCCAGCCTGATGGGCTTTGCCTATGAGGATTGGCCCAGGTGGACGTATCTGGCGGAAGGCGTGGAACTGACAAAGGAGCTGGCGCTGGAGCCGGGAGGAAATGTGGTGGGCATTTCCTATGAGATACAGAATCGTTCTCCGAATCCGGCGGTTTTGCGGGTAACGCCCTGGATGGAATTTGTCCCGAAGGGGGAGAAGCTGAAGCGGGGGCAGAACTTCTCGCTGGAGGAAGAAAAGGATATTGACTGCCAATGGAATACAGGCGTTATTTATTCCCGGGACAGGGAACTGCATTATCGGACGGGAGGCCAGGTGCAACGTCTGCCCCTGACTTTTCGAGAAGATTTTTACTATGCCCAGGACGCCTGTGACGGCAGGCCGGAGACCGGCTGTGCGGCGGCAAACCACTGTGTGGAGTTTCGGGCGGAGCCGGGGGAGACGCTTCGGGGAGAGCTGATATACAGTGCCGATGGGGCCGTCCGGATCGACATGGCCGGCATCTGCCGGGAACTGGGGAACAGGCGCCGGGATCTGGAGGGGCAGTCGGGATTTCGGGACGAGACAGCCCGGGCACTGGCGGGGGCGGCAGATCAGTTCCTGGCCTACCGTGCTTCTACCGGGGGGCAGACGATTCTGGCGGGATATCCTTTTTTTGAGGATTGGGGCCGGGATACGATGATCGCGCTGACCGGGTGCTGTCTTTCCACAGGACGCTACAGGGAGGCCAGAAGCATTCTGCGCACTTTTATGCAGTATTGTAGAAAAGGGCTTATGCCTAACCTGTTTCCGGAGGGGAACCGGGAACCCGGATACAACACTGTGGATGCGGCGCTGCTTTTTATCCTGGCGGTTTATGGCTATTACCGGCGGACGGGAGACAATGAGTTTGTGTTGGAATGCGCTCCCGTTATGGAAGAGATCGTGGACTGGTACCGGCGGGGAACGGATTTCCACATTGTCCAGGAGGATGACGGGCTGATCCGGGCAGGGGAAGGATATGACCAGGTGACATGGATGGATGTACGGATAGGGGACATCCTGCCAACCCCCCGGCACGGGAAGCCTGTAGAGATCAACGCTTACTGGTACAACGCGCTGTGTATCCTGGAAGAATTCAGCCGGGAGCTTGCGGGGGAAAGGAACTGGAAGGAGTGCGGCTATCGGGAGATGGCCCTGCAGACCCGGGAAAGCTTCCGTGAAAAATTCTGGAATGAAGAGGCGGGGTGCCTGAAGGATGTGATCTCCGGTACGGAGGCGGATCTTCAGGTCCGCTGCAATCAAATTTGGGCGGTGGCGCAGCCCTTTTCCATATTGACGGAAGAGCAGGAGCGGCGGGTCGTGGAGACAGTGTACCGGAGGTTGTATACACCTCTGGGGCTCCGGACGCTGGATCCGGCGGATAAGCAGTTTCATCCCGTCTATGGAGGAGAGCTTTTGGAGCGGGATCTGGCGTACCACCAGGGAACGGTGTGGGTCTATCCTTTAGGGGCATACTACCTGGCTTATCTGAAAGTAAACGGTTGTTCCCGGGAGGCGGCAGGCCGTGTGCAGAGACAGCTTGAAAGCATCACGGCGGCTCTGCGGGAAGGCTGTGTGGGCCAGCTCCCGGAGATATACGACGGCCTTGACCCCGGGCAGTCCAGGGGATGTTTTGCCCAGGCGTGGAGCGTGGGAGAGCTGTTGCGGGTTTATGAGGCGCTGGAACGGCTGGAAGCGGGAAAGACGCTGATTTTGTAGAGAGGGCGATTATTGGCGAGAAGTGGGAGGAAAAGGTGTATGGATAGGAATAAGAGGCAAGGTGATTTTTTTCGGAGAGCGCTGTGTCTTGCGCTGACAGGGCTCCTAATGGCCGCCGGGCTGTGGGGCTGTGGGAAACAGGAGGAAAAGCTGGTTTGGTCCGGCAACAGCCAAATTTCTGACAGAAATGTCATTGTTCCGGAGGAAAACGACAAATATCGGACTTTCTATGAAATCTTCGTGTATTCCTTTTGCGACAGCAACGGGGACGGCGTCGGAGATTTAAACGGCGTCATTGAAAAGCTGGATTATCTCAACGACGGAGACCCGGAGACGGACACTGATCTTGGGATTACCGGGATCTGGCTTATGCCTATCATGCCCTCCAACAGTTATCACAAATACGATGTGAAAGACTACATGGCCATAGACCCGGCCTACGGGACAATGGAGGATTTTGAGCGCCTGCTGGAGGAGTGCAAGAAACGTGACATTAATGTCATAATTGACCTGGTGATGAATCATACCTCTTCGTCTCACCCGTGGTTTGCGGAAGCATGTGATTATCTGAAAAACCTGGGAGACGGGGAGGCGTCCGGAGAGGAATGTCCTTATTTTGATTATTATCATTTTAATAAGGGAATGGTCTGGGGATATTCGCAGGTGCCGGGTACGGATTGGTATTATGAGGCTCCGTTTACGGGAGAAATGCCGGATCTGAACCTGTACAACCCGGAGGTGCGGAAGGAATTTGAGGAGATCTGCAGATTCTGGCTGGAAAAAGGCGTCGCCGGATTCCGGCTGGACGCGGTGAAGGAGTATGTCAGCGACGACACGGAGGCGAATATCGAGATCCTGACATGGTTCAACGACATGGTAAAAGGGATCGACCCCGACGCGTACCTTGTGGGCGAAGCCTGGATCAACCAGCCGGAATACGCCAAGTATTACGCAAGCGGGGTGGATAGCTTTTTTGATTTCGTGTTTGCAGGAGACGAAGGGCGGATCTTCCGTCTGGCAAGCGGCCAGTATGAGGCCAGGCAGTATGGAGATTACGTGGCCACGGCGGAACAGCGGTACGCGGAGTACAGCGACAGCTTTATCAATGCGCCTTTTTACAGCAACCACGATATGGACAGGGCGGCCGGATATTATATCGGAGAAAACGCGCAGGCCCAGATCAAGATGGCGGCGGCGCTGAACCTGACCATGAGCGGAAACGCTTTTATCTATTACGGCGATGAGATCGGCATGTTGGGTGCGGGAAGGGATGAAAACAAGCGCCTGGGAATGCGCTGGACCACGGATACGGGTGCGGAAGGCACATGCAGGGGGCCTCTGGGAGCGGACACCGTGGAACAGGTCTACGGAAGCGTGGAGGAACAGCAGGCGGATCCCGATTCCATATACTGGTTTTATAAAAACCTGATCCGTCTCCGGAACCAGTTCCCGGCTATTGCAAAGGGAACCACAACAAACCTGGAGAAAGCTTCGGATGCGGAACTTTCCGTGATCGAGAAGACCTATGGGGGGCAGACGGTCTGTATCCTTTATAACCTGTCCTCATCCGACAAAGAGATAGAACTGGCTTCCGTGATCCTGTCAGAGGGGGATACTCTGGAGAAAAAACAGATGGTCACCGCGCTGTCCGCAGGGGAAGGGGCCGCGGCGGCGGACGGCGGCACCCTTATGGTCCCGGCATATTCTCTGGCAGTATTCCTGGTATCGGAGGAAGAAGGGAAATGACGGAGGACAGGACGGGGAAGTATGATGCCTTTGTGTTTGACCTGTATGGCACTCTGGTAGACATCCGCACCGACGAGGAGGCAGCCGGGCTGTGGCGCGGCTTAAGCGAATTTTACGGCTCTCTGGGTGCACATTATAAGCCGTCGGAATTGAAACGGAATTACCGGCGCATGGTATCCCTGGAGACCGAAAGACAGCAGCGGGCGGGAAGGGAGAGATACGGGGAGACCTATCTGGCTGAGCCGGATCTGACGGCGGTATTCCGGCAGCTTTATGCGGAGCGGGGCGTAAGGTGCTCCGAAGAACGGGGCGTACTGACGGCGGTGCTGTTCAGGATCCTTTCCCGGCGGAAGCTGAAAGTGTATGACGGGGTAAGGGAAACGCTGCTTGCCCTGCGCAGGGCCGGGAAGGGTGTGTACCTTCTCTCCAACGCCCAGCGGGATTTTACCAGGCCGGAAATAGAGCTGACGGGGCTCGCGGACTGCTTCGACGGGATCCTGATCTCCTCGGAAGAAGGCTGTAAGAAGCCCTCTCCCGCCTTTTTTGACAGACTGGTGGAGCGATATGGGCTGGAGCGGCCCAGGTGCCTCATGACGGGAAACGATGAAAGGGCGGATGTACAGGGAGGGGCGGCGGCGGGAATGGACACCCTCTACCTTCATACTGAGACGTCGCCCCCGCTGACAGGAGGATCCGGGGCGGATTATGCGGTCATGGACGGCGACTGGCGCAGAGTGTCGGAGATCCTTTTGGCGGCGGCGGGGATCGATCCGGCAGATCTGTAATATATTGTCTGACATAAACTTGTTATGCGCGGAGAACGGCGCGGGAATGGAGAAAAGGATGAAATTTGGACGGCTTAAAGGATATCGTGTGGACGGCGGACAGGTAAGGCTGGATTTTGAGGAGCGCACCGCGGCGGTTACGGCAGTGACCCCAAAGATCATAAACATATTTTGCGGCCTGGACACGCCGGATCACCGCTCCAGGGCCATCGAGGGGGAAAAGGGGCAGCCGGTCACGCTGTCGGTGGAGGAGCGAGGCGATTGTTTGTGGATCTCAACAGGAATGGTGCAGGTCGCGGTCCGCAGTGAATTTCAGGTAGACTTTTACGATGGGAACGGGGATCCGGTCTGTGAAGAGTATCGGGGAAAGCGTGTGCCGCTTGAACGCGTCAGCGCTGAGATGCGGAAGGTGCTGGAGAAAGAAGGGCACGGCGCGTTCCAACAGGAGAAGCTGGCCTTTGAAGTGGTGAAAAAGCTTCAGGGAACGGAACATTTCTATGGGCTTGGAGACAAGACGGGATTTCTGGATAAACGGCATTATGTATATGAAATGTGGAACACGGATGACCCTTCGCCCCAGGTGGACTGCTACCGGGCGCTTTATAAGTCCATACCTTTTTTCCTGGCGCTGACCGGGGAGCATGTATACGGTATTTTCCTGGACAATCCCTATAAGAGCCTGTTCGATATGGGGCAGGAATCGGAGGACTATTATTATTTTGGCGCGGAGGGTGGAAATTTAAATTATTACTATATCGCGGGCGAGAGCCTGGCAGAGGTCCTGAAGGGCTATACCGGCCTTACGGGGACCTGTCCCCTGCCGCAGAAGTGGACGCTGGGGTACCACCAGTCCCGCTGGGGATATACCACCTGGAAGGATGTGGAGGAAATTGCGCGGAATATGCGAAAAAGAGGGATACCCTGTGATTCCATCCATTTTGATATTGATTATATGCAGGACTTCAAAGTGTTTACCTGGAACAGGGAAAGGTATCACGGAGATCCGGACGGTTTTCTCAAAAAGCTGTCAGAGCAGGGATTTAAGCCTGTTGTCATCAACGATCCGGGCGTAAAGCGGGAGGCGGGTTATCCGATCTACGAAGAAGGGGTAAAAAAGGGGTACTTTGCCAGGACGCCGGAGGGGGAGGTCTATATCAATGCCGTTTGGCCGGGGGATGCCGCATTCCCGGATTTTGGCAATCCGGATGTCCGGAAGTGGTGGGGGGATCATCACAGTTTTCTGCTGGAAAAAGGGGTCCGGGGGATCTGGAATGATATGAATGAGCCCGCAAGCTTTAACGGGCCCCTTCCCGACGATGTGGTGTTTACCGATGAGGACAGGCCGGCGGACCATCGGCGGATGCACAATCTTTACGGGCACCTGATGGCGAAAGCTACCTATGAGGGCTTGCGGCGGCTGGACGGCAGGAGGCCGTTTGTGATCACGCGGGCCTGTTATGCCGGGAGCCAGAAATACGCTACCTGCTGGACCGGCGACAATCACAGCATCTGGGCGCATCTGCAGATGGCGATACCGCAGCTGTGCAACCTGGGAATGTCCGGTATGCCCTTTGCGGGAACAGACATCGGCGGCTTCGGGTCGGATACCACGGAGGAGCTTTTGCTGCGCTGGGTACAGGTGGGATGCTTTTCGCCGCTGTTTAGAAACCATTCCGCCATGGGCTGCCGGCAGCAGGAACCCTGGCAGTTTGGGGAGCGGGCGGTGGAGATCTATCGGAAATATGTGAAGCTGCGCTACCATTGGATCCCCTATCTCTACGATCTGTTCTGGGAGGAGGAGCGGACGGGCGCGCCTATCCTGCGGCCGTTGGTCTTCCATTACGAGAATGACCCGGCGGCCTGTGTCTGCAACGATGAGTTCCTGTTTGGAGAGCGTATCCTTGTGGCGCCTGTGGTACAGCAGGGCGCTGTGAAACGGATGGTATATCTTCCGGCGGGAGAGTGGTACGACTATTGGACCGGGGAGAAGGTGGAAGGGGAGAACTGGGTGATCCGGGATGCGCCCATAGACCTGTGCCCCATATATGTGAAAGCGGGAAGCGTGATCCCCACCATGGAACCCATGGACTATGTGGGCCAGAAAGAGACGGATACCCTTGTCCTGGAAGTCTTTCCCGGCCGGGGGCAGTATGACCATTACCTGGACAACGGAGAAGACTTCGCCTATAGGGAGGGCCGTTATCACCAGTACCGTTTTACAGTGGATGAGGCAGGAACGGTGCAGGGGCAGATCCTATGCGGGGGATATGAAAGGCCCTATAAAAAAATAATCGCGCAAACGGCAGAAAAAGCCACGGAAATCAGGGTCATAGGAGCATAGCTTTTTTCAGCCTCTTCCTGACCTGGGTTCCCAGGGATATGGCCAGGGCCAGCTTTATCAGATCGCCGGGAATATAAGGGATACAGCCCGCCCAAAAAGCCTGGGGCAGGGAGCAGGAGGTCTGGTAGGCCAGCCAGAAGCTGCCGAAAGCGTACAGGACCGCTGTGCCTAGCAGCATTCCAAGGATGCTGGGCAGAAGCCTGCCGCCCCACTTGTCCACGAAAAAGCCGTAGATCAGGGCGAGGAAGAGATAACCGATGATATAACCGCCGGTGGGGCCCAGGAGCTTTCCGGGGCCGCCGGAAAAGTCCGTGAACACTGGCAGCCCTGCCAACCCCAGTAAAATATAGACCGCGACGCTGAGCGTTCCCAATTTCAGGCCCAGGACGGTCACAACGAAATAGATGGCAAGAGTGCCGAGAGAGATCGCCACAGGGCTTACGGGGATGTGTAAGGCGAAAGGCGACAGAATGCAGATGACAGCGGTCATCAGGCCCGTGAGAGCCAGCTGCTTTACTGTGAGGCTTGTGTTTTTTGGAGCGGGTTCCATTGTTTTATCCATAGATTCCTCTTTTCTATGACCGCCCTGCGGGACAAGAGATGCCCGCAGGACGGTCATGGCTTTTTTTTGCGGGCAGGGCGCCACATGCCTGGATGTGCCTGGCGGATGCCCAGGAGTATTGAAGTGTCACCGATATTCTGTGAATTGTAAACTAGTAATAATAAATAGGTGACAAACAGCATTATAAAGGAGTCTTGGCGAAATGTCAACCAGTTTTGCGAAAGAGTTTACGTGCTGCCCGCGAAAAAAGCCGGTGGTCTCACCGGCTTATCTCTTATAGCTCGCCATTTTTGTATTTGGCCACGATCTGCTGGATCCTTTCATTGGGGTTCAGAAGGTCGCTGATGGAGGAATCGTGGTTCAGCGTGTCGATGATATAGGCGATATATTTGCTCATGTCACAGTTGATATACCATTCCCGCTCCAGAAGCTCCGGGGGCTGGTAGATCAGGTTTGTAGTCAGTATCCTGTCGATGGTTCCCTTCTGGTAAGCGGCGTCAAACTTGTCCAATCCGTTGGTAAAAAGGCCGAAGGTCGCAAAGACAAATACCCGGTTTGCCTTCCGCTGTTTCAAAAGAGCCGCCACTTCCAGTACGCTCTCGCCGGAGGAGATCATGTCGTCGATAATGATCATGTCCTTGCCCTCTACGCTTGTGCCGAGAAACTCATGGGCAACGATGGGATTGCGGCCGTTTTCGATCCGGGTGTAATCCCGGCGCTTATAGAACATGCCCATATCCAGGCCGAGAACGTTGGCGATGTAGATCGCCCGGCTCATCCCGCCTTCGTCGGGGCTTATGATCATCATGTGGTCGGCGTCCAACCGCAGGTCCTTTACATTTCGCAGCAGCCCTTTGATGAACTGGTAGGCGGGCTGTACCGTCTCAAACCCGTGGAGGGGGATCGCGTTTTGCACTCTCGGGTCGTGGGCGTCAAAGGTGATGATATTGTCAACGCCCATCTGTACCAGTTCCTGAAGCGCCAGCGCACAGTCCAGGGATTCCCGGGAAGTCCTCTTGTGCTGGCGGCTCTCGTAGAGAAAAGGCATGATGACGGTGATGCGACGGGCCTTTCCGCCCAGGGCGGAGATGATCCGCTTCAGATCCTGATAGTGGTCATCAGGAGACATGTGATTTTCGTGGCCGCACAGGGAATAAGTCAGCGAGTAATTGCACACATCGACCAGGAGATAAAGATCGTCGCCGCGCACGGATTCCAGTATCATTCCCTTGGCCTCGCCGGACCCGAAGCGGGGTACCTTCGCGCGCAGCAGGTAAGAATCCCGCTGATAGCCGGAGAAAGCAAGGGAGTCCTTGTGTTCGCTTTCTCTTTCCGCTCTCCATTTCACCAGGTATTGATCCACCTTTTCGCTCAGGGCCTTGCAGCCTTCCAGCGCAATAATGCCCAGGGAACCTACGGGTATGGTCTCAAGGTTTCTTTTTTCTTCGCGGCTTCCCATTAAGTATGTTCCAACCTTTCTTTGTAGAATGATGTCATAAGATGACGCCCTTTGGTACGTTTCCCCCGCGGAGGATAGTCACGGCCTCGCCGCAGCGCCGCCGGATGCGCGTTTTTTGCAGATCCGCACGTCCGGGCCCGTCAGCTTGCAGAGGGAAAAATTGCTGGTTATACGGGAGAAGATCCTGTCGGAATAGCGATCCCGCAGTTCTTCCAAGCTTAAGTTGGTGGAAATGATCACCGGCTTTTTGCGCAGATGCCTCTCGTTCAGGCAGGAAAAGAGCTGCGATGTCACAAAGCTGTTTGTTATTTCTGTGCCGAGATCGTCTATGATCAGCAGGTCGCATTGATATAGATCCTCGTAAAAGTCGCGGAGCATACCCCGGGCATCGGAGTCGAAGGCATATCGGGCCAGCTGGTCGAAGAGGCCGGCAGCGCTGAAATAGATCACGGAAAATCCCGCCTGAAGCAGTTCCCGGGCGATACAGCCGGACAGAAAGCTTTTCCCAGTACCTACTGTACCATAAAAAAAGAGATTGTGGTAGCTTTCTTTAAAGTTTTCTGTAAAATCTTTGCTTAATTCCACGGCGGCTTTAAAATGCTGAAGGTCGTCGCCCTGGTAATACTCGTAGGAGAGTGTGGAAAAGTTTTCCCGCTGTATCGTGTCCTGGATATGGGACTGGGCGTAGCGGAGAGAGAGCTCCTGTTGACGGAAGCAGTGACATTTTTCCCGGATCCCGTCAGGGCCGGAGATATAGCCCGTATCCTGGCAGTCCTGACAGGTGTAAATGGGCTCCAGGTAATCGGGAGGGTAACCTGCAGCGGCAAGGAGGGCCACACGCTGCCGGGAGAGATCCGCAAGCCGTTCCCGCAGCCAGGCGGAGGCTGATCCGTCTCCTTCCAATGTGCGCCTTGCAGCATCTGCGGCCACGCCTCCCACAGACTCTTCCAGCTCCCGGTAGCCCGGAACGGAATCATAGATCTGTTTCCGCCTGCTTTCCAGCAGGTGCCGGTTGAAATCTCTGGTCTGCTCATAGCCTTTTCGGATGGATTCGTACTGAGAACTGGTAAGTGACACTTGGGACCTCCTTTGTTCCTTTGTGCGTCGGAAGGCACCGGATCTGTAAAAGCCGTCAGGCTTTGGCAGGGCCGGGTCAATTGCTCAGGAGTTCCTTCTCCAGCGCATTGAAATCATAGTTGTTCTGGGGGAACTGGTTGAAGCGGTTCCCGGCGGACTTGGCCCGTTCAGAAGCGTTTTTCCGACGCTGCTGATATAGGTCGTCCATCTTCTGGATATCAGATTTGTGGTGCACATTCTGGTTTTTCCAGCTGCTCAGAATGCCTTCCGCATATTCAAAACGGTGTTTGTCCGTGGCGAGGACCGTCCTCTGGCAGGCTTCAAAAATAATGTCTGTGGAAAAACCATATTCTTTCAGCCAGCGGTCGATGTATTCCATCTCCTTGGCAGTGGGAGAACCGTTCTTTCCCAGTTCATTCATAATGGCATACACGTTCTTGTCATAGCGGGAAGCGATGCGCTGGGCCTGCTTTGGGGTGGAGATCCCTTCTTCCGCCCAGTTTACAGCCACTTTTTCTATGTATTTGAAATCCTTCTTGCCGCGCTCAACGCAGTATTGGAGCAGGTAATCGATCAGGTCATCAGAGAAATGGAGCACATCCGTAAAGTAAAGGATGGTCTTCATCTCCGAGGGGGTCAGGGGCTTTCCGATATAGGATTCCGCAATAAAGAGCAGCTGGGCGGTATCCTGGCGGTCCTTGAACTCCCGGAGCCGGTCTGCAGAGTAGACAGGCTTCTCGAAGGCGGCAGCGGGTGCCTGCGCCGCGGCCGGCATGGCGGTGATGGTACCCGCTGCCGCATTCTGGCGGGGCATGGCGGCGGGAGGGGAGGGTTCCCGGCTTTCCTCGGCCGAAGCGGAGGCCGGCATGGGCACAAAGGTGGATGCCGGCTGTTTTTTGCGGTTTCCGGCGGAGGGATGCTCAAGGTCAACGATATGGATCCCGATGATAGGGCTGTTCTCCGTATTGTCGGCGTGGTCCAGCTCCAGAAGGCCGAGTTTTTCCCAGTATTTCAGGGCGCGGACTATATTTTTCTCCGTGTGGTTAAACTTGTCCGCGATCTCGGACACACTGGTAGCCTGATGGGCGTTCATCATGCGCAGCAGATAGAGATACACTTTGATCTGGGCATCGTTGGCGTCTTCCATATATTCGTCAATAAACCGGTTAGCCACTACCGTAGAATTTAGGTCTTCATCCTTATAAATCGTCAAGTGTGCCATGCTTCCTCTCATTCTGCCGCGGATGGCGGCTCTGTGCCGACCGCTGAAGGAAATGCCCCGCCCGGGGCCCTGTCGCTTCGTCGGAATCCACAGTAGCCACAGTATAGCATAAGGATGACAAAAAAGAAATAGTCAAAATACCGAAAGCCGGAAGGGGGCTGAAAAAAGGAGAAAATGTGGAATTTGTGGATAATGTGGACATTTTTCCGCAGGGATGTAAAAACGTAGGTAAAAACTGGCGGGGCAGTCCTGTTTTTTTATTTGCGATATCCACAACCCAAAAGCAAATATCCACAGACCTTCTGCGCCCGAAAGCCATCCGGTCTGTGGATATTGTGGAAAATTAATTTCCGAGAAGATTTTCGCCGATTTTGAGCACGTCGCCCGCCCCCATAGTTATCAACAAATCATCCTTTATGCAATTTTTCAAAAGAAAAGTTTCGATCTCGTCGAAGGAGGGGAAGTAATAACATTCCGTTCCCAATGCCTGGATTTCCTTTTGCAGGACCTGTGAGCTGATGCCGAGGGAAGCGCCCAGGGAAGCCGGCTCCCTGGAAGGGAAAATATCCGCGAGCACCACCTTGTCAGCCAGCGTCAGCGCTTTTGCAAAGTCTTTCAGGAGACTTTTGGTGCGGGTGTAGGTGTGGGGCTGAAACACACACCACAGGGTCTTGTGGGGATAGTCGGCGGCAGCCTTCAGGGTGGCGGTAATTTCGGTGGGATGATGGGCATAGTCGTCGATCACCGTGACGCCGCCGATGCTGCCCTTGTACTCAAAGCGCCGGTCAGTTCCGCTGTATCCATGCAGCGCGGAAGCCGTGACCTCCCGGGGGATGTCGAGCAGGTCCGCCACGGCGATGGCCGCCAGGGAGTTGCTCACATTGTGTTCTCCGTGGACCCTCAGGGAAAAGGCTTCGGGCTCCCGGCCGGGGCTGTGCAGAAGGAAGGCAGGGAAGCCCGTCTCATCGCAGGTGATATGCTCGGAATAATAGTCGGCGCTGGAATCGGCGCCGTAGGTCACCACTCTGCAGGGAAGCCCGCCGGTGATCTCCTCTATGTCAGGGATGGCGTTGTTTATGATCAGGCAGCCGTCCTCAGGGAGAAGTTCCGCGAATTTCCGGAAG
The DNA here is from genome assembly GCA_947588705.1 of uncultured Acetatifactor sp. Taxonomy (GTDB): domain Bacteria; phylum Bacillota; class Clostridia; order Lachnospirales; family Lachnospiraceae; genus Acetatifactor. The sequence goes on from CANPYT010000001.1 coordinate 20,039, forward strand.
GAACGGCGGATATCCGCCAGATCCTGAAAGAAGTCCAGATGGTCTTCTTCTATATTTAATATGATCCCGATCTTTGGGAAAAAACTCAGAAAGCTATTGGTGTACTCGCAGGCTTCCGCCACAAAATACCGGGAACCGCCTATGCGGATATTCCCGCCCATGGATTTCAGCATACCGCCTACGGAGATGGTGGGATCCAGATCCGCCCCCATCAGGATTTCGCCGACCATGGAGGAGGTAGTGGTCTTCCCGTGAGTGCCGCTGATCGCGATGGGGATGTCGTAATTTTTCATGATCTGCCCCATGAGTTCGCCCCTGGTCAGACATGGGATATTTCGCTCATGGACGGCGATATATTCGGGATTGTCCTGGCGGATGGCGCTGGTGAACACGGCGCAGTCGATGGAATCAGTAATATTTTCAGCCCTTTGTCCATAAAATACGGTGATACCTTTTGCCTCCAGCTTATCGGTGAGGGCGCTTCGGGAGCGGTCCGAGCCGGATACCTTGAAACCGGCATCGTTCAGAAGTTCAGCGAGGCCATTCATGCTGATGCCGCCAATGCCGACAAAATATATGGAAACGGGATGATGGAAATCAATCTGATACATGTTTGGGGCTTCCTTTCCTGAAAGTTAAATTCTTGGTTATATTATATACGAATGACCTGAAAAAAAAAAGTAGAATCCTGTTTTTTGGATGTCCTTTCGCGAGGGCGTCCCGGCACTGTATGAAAAATGACTATTCCGGGTGGGAAGGCGGAAACCCCAAATTGTTAAAATATACAAAAAACAGATTTTCCCTTGTGAAAATCTGTTAATTATCAATAGAAAAAATGAAAAAAAAGTAAATTTTTTTATCAATTTATATTCACTTTACACTTTTGATATGATATAATTTTTGTACCAGTTAATGGCAGAAAGCTAGACAGAGGTGATGACATGATCAAAAAAGAAATGATTGCCATGTTGTTGGCAGGTGGACAAGGCAGCCGTCTGGGAGTGCTGACTTCCAAGGTAGCAAAGCCTGCTGTTGCGTTCGGAGGAAAGTACCGCATCATCGACTTCCCTCTATCCAACTGTATCAATTCTGGTGTGGATACGGTGGGTGTGCTGACGCAGTACCAGCCCCTCAGGCTGAACACTCACATTGGAATTGGTATTCCCTGGGATCTGGACCGTAACATCGGAGGTGTGACGGTGCTTCCCCCTTATGAGAAAAGCTCCAACAGTGAATGGTATACCGGAACGGCAAACGCCATTTACCAGAATCTGGAGTATATGGAAAGCTTTAATCCTGACTATGTGCTGATTCTCTCCGGTGACCATATCTATAAGATGGACTACGAGGTGATGCTGGACTTCCATAAGGCGAACAACGCGGAGGTCACGATCGCGGTGATGCCGGTGCCCATAGAAGAGGCCAGCCGTTTCGGGATCATGATCACCGATGAAAACAGACGGATCACGGAGTTTGAGGAAAAGCCCGAGCATCCGAGAAGCAATCTTGCCAGCATGGGTATTTATATCTTTAACTGGAAGACCCTGCGGGAAGCGCTGATCGCTATGGCGGAGCAGCCTGCGCTGGACTTCGGCAAACATGTGATCCCCTATTGCCATGAGAAAGGGGCGCCTCTCTACGCTTATGAATTTACAGGTTACTGGAAGGATGTGGGAACCCTGAGCTCCTACTGGGAGGCCAACATGGAACTGATCGATATCGTTCCGGAGTTCAACCTGTATGAAGAATACTGGAAGATCTACACAAAGAGCGAGATCCAGCCGCCTCAGTATCTGTGCTCGGAGAGCGTCATCGAGCGAAGTATCGTGGGAGAGGGAACGGACATATACGGCCAGGTATACAATTCAGTCATCGGCTGTGGCGTGACCATTGGCAAGGGTACCGTGATCCGTGATTCCATTATCATGAACCATACGCAGATCGGCGAAAACTGTCAGCTGAACAAAGCCATCGTGGCGGAGGATGTGAAAATTGGAGATCGGGTGCAGCTTGGAGTGGGAGACGAGGCCCCCAATGAGACGGCGCCTCATATTTACAATCACGGGCTGGTGACCATCGGTGAGAAGAGTGTGATCCCTGACGGCATTTCCGTAGGAAAGAATTCTGTCGTTTTCGGTGTGACAACGGCGTCGGATTATGTAAATTCACAGCTTTCGAGCGGCAAGACTTTGATTAAGGCAGGTGAACAGTAGTGAGAGCAATCGGAATCGTTTTAGCAGGCGGCAATAATCACAGGATGCAGGAGTTGTCACAGAAGCGGGCCATCTGTGCGATGCCCATCGCAGGCAGCTACCGCAGCATCGATTTTACATTGAGCAACATGTCCAACTCCCACATTCAGAGAGTGGCGGTGCTCACTCAGTACAATGCAAAGAGCCTGAATGAGCATCTCAATTCTTCCAAGTGGTGGGATTTCGGACGTAAGCAGGGGGGCCTGTTCGTCCTGACTCCCGCAGTGACCGCTGACAACAGCAACTGGTACAGGGGCACGGCGGACGCTATCTACCAGAACCTTTCCTTCCTGAAGAACAGCCATGAGCCTTATGTGGTGATAGCTTCCGGCGACGGCGTCTACAAGATGGACTACAACAAGCTTCTGGAATATCATATTGAGAAGAAGGCGGATATCACCGTGGTCTGCCGTGATATGGAACCCGGTTCCAACGTGGAGCGCTTTGGCACTATCCGTATGAACGAGGAGTGCAGGATCGAGGAATTTGAGGAGAAACCGCTCCAGGCAAAAACAAACACCATATCCTGCGGGATCTATGTGCTTCGCCGCCGTCAGCTCATCGAGATGATCGAGAAGTGCGCGGAAGAGGACCGCTATGATTTTGTGCGGGATATCCTGATCCGTTACAAGGATGTGAAGAGGGTCTACGGCTATAAGATGACGGACTACTGGAGAAACGTAGCGTCTGTGGAAGATTATTTCAGCACCAATATGGATTTCCTGAAAAATGACGTGAGGCAGTATTTCTTCAAGCAGTACCCGGATATCTATTCCAAAGTGGACGATCTGCCTCCGGCGAAGTACAATCCGGGAGCCAGCGTGAAGAACAGCCTGATTTCCAGCGGCTGTATCATAAACGGCGCGGTAGAAGATTCCGTGGTGTTTAAGAAGAGCTATATCGGGAACAATTGTGTCATTAAAAATTCCATAATTTTAAATGATGTGTACATTGGTGATAACACCTATATTGAGAACTGTATCGTGGAGAGCCACGGTACGATCCGGGCAAATTCCCATTATGTGGGAGATGGAGGAAAGATCCGCATCGTAGTGGAAAGAAATGAAAGATATACCATGTAGCTGACAGAGGGAAGGGGGAGCCATTCTGCAGTGATTGGGAAAGAAAGGGGTGTTTGCACATGCAGGTCACGGATGTGCGCGTGCGTAAGATTGCCCTAGGGGGCAAGATGAAGGCTGTCGTGTCTATCACGCTGGACGATGAATTTGTGGTACACGACATTAAAGTGATCGAGGGGGATAAAGGCTTATTTATCGCTATGCCAAGTAAAAAAGCGGCGGACGGGGAGTACCGGGATATCGCACATCCCATAAACTCCGCCACACGAGCCAGGATCCAGCAGATCATATTGGAGAAATATGAGCTGACTAAAGAGCTTTCTGAGGAAGAATTTCTGGACGTGTAACAGGTATAGGAAAAAGGAACAGGAAAAGGGGCTGTCTCGCGGGCGGCCCCTTTTTTACGGTTTTTTGGTCCGTCACGTTTTTCCCTTGTTTTTTCTGTAAAAAAATGAGAAAATAAAAAAGATTTATCTTTGAAGGACATGTAAAAACGGAAGAGATGGAAAGCGTTATGTATATTATTGTAGGTTTGGGAAACCCGGGGAAGCAATATGATAATACCAGGCACAATGTCGGCTTTGACGTGGTAGGAACACTGGCGGAGCAGGAGCATGTGGCAATCCTGGAAAAGAAGCATAAGGCGGCAGTCGGGAAGGGCCTGGTGGCAGGGCAGAAATGTATTCTGGCAAAACCCATGACATTTATGAATCTGAGCGGGGAAAGTGTGCGCGAGCTGGTGGACTATTACAAGGTGGACGCCACAAGTGGGCTTATTGTGGTTTCAGACGATGTGAGCCTGGATGTTGGCCAGATCCGGATCCGAAAGAAGGGAAGCGCCGGAGGGCATAATGGCCTGAAAAACATTATCGCCGCCCTGGGGCATGATACTTTTATCCGGGTGAGGATGGGGGTCGGCCAAAAGCCGGAGGGCCGTGACCTGGTTGACTATGTGCTGGGCCATTTCACGCCTTCGGAGAGGAAGACGATGGATGAAGCGGCCCAGCGGGCGGCGGAAGCGATCCGGACCATCCTTACTCAGGGGCCGGACGCGGCTATGAATCAATTTAACGGAAAGGCATAGGGATCCGAAATGCAGGCATTGTTGGCGCCGCTTCAGGAGCTGGCGGAATACGGTTCCATAAGAGAGCAACTTCAAAAAGGGCTTGGACCCGTCTCATTGACAGGATGTGTGGATTCACAGAAGCTGCACATTATATACGGGCTTGGCCAGGGCTTCCGGGTTCGGGTGATCGTCACTTACAGCGATCTAAAGGCCCGGGAGCTATGGGAAGAATACAAGTTTTATGACAGAAATGTCATGCTGTATCCCGCCAAGGACCTCATCTTTTTCCAGGCGGATATTCACGGCAATCAGCTTGTGAAAGAGCGTGTCAAGACGCTGCGCAGGCTGATGGAGCGGAAGCCCATGACAATCATCACCACTTATGCCGCGCTGATGACGCCCCAGGTCATCTGGGACCGGGAGACGGATGTGATCAACGTGTTCCGGGGCGGTACGGTTCGTGAGCCGGAGCTGGCGGAGAGGCTGGTCTCTTTTGGGTATGAAAAAAATTATCAGGTGGAAGGACCCGGACAGTTTTCCATTCGGGGCGGCATTGTGGATATTTTTGATCTCACGGAGGAGAATCCTTACCGCATTGAACTGTGGGGGGATGAGGTGGAGTCCATCCGCAGTTTTGACATATTAAGCCAGCGTTCTATTGAAAAGCTGGAAAGCGTTTCCCTGTACCCGGCCACAGAATTTGTGTTGGATGACGCACGTGTCAGAAAAGGGCTGAAAAGGCTGGAAGAGGAGGCCGCCGGTCAGGAGGCGCTCTTTCGGAAGGAGCACAGGGCGGAGGAGGCGCACAGGATCGCCGGTCAGGTAAAAGAGCTTAGGGAACAGCTCCTGGAGTTTAGGAGCCAGGCTAACCTGGAAGGATACGTCCGTTACTTTTATGAAGATACGGTGACGCTGCCGGAGCTTTTGGTGAGCCTGGCGGAGGGAGCGCCAGGAGCCGCTGCCAGGCCGGTGTTCTTTCTGGATGAGCCCGCCCGGCTGAAAGAGCAGGCGGATGCGGTGGAGCTGGAGTTCCGGGAGAGTATGGCGCAGCGGGTGGAAAAGGGGTATATTCTGCCCGGGCAGATGGATCTGCTATACAGCGGGGAACAGGTGGCGGCCCGGCTTTTGCGGGGCAGCGTCGCCACAGTCTCCACCATGGAGACCAGGGGCGGTTTCTTCCGGGCGGAGCGGCGGCTGGATGTGGCGGCCCGGAATGTGGCGCCCTATAACAACAGCTTTGAAACGCTGGTAAGGGATCTGAAGCAGTTCCGCAGGAACGGATATCGGGTGCTGCTGCTCTCCGGCTCCAGGACCAGGGCAAAACGGCTGGCGGAGGACCTTCGGGAATATGAGCTGACCGCCGTCTACACGGAGGATCCCGCCAGGGAAGTGCAGCCCGGCGAAGTGGTCACCTGTTACGGACATGTAAACCGTGGGTTCGAGTATTCGCTGCTGAAATTTGTCGTGCTGTCCGAGACGGATATCTTTGGCGCGGAGAAGAGGAAGAAAAAGGCGCCGAAGAGATACCAGGGCCAGAAGATCAGGGATTTCAACGAGCTGAAGGTGGGGGATTATGTGGTCCATGAGAGCCATGGGCTCGGTATCTACCGCGGGATCGAGAAGGTGGAGATGGAGAATGTGGTCAAGGACTACATCAAGATCGAGTACCGGGACGGCGGCATTCTCTATGTGCTGGCCACGGGGCTGGACGTGATCCAGAAATATGCCTCGGCGGACGCCAGGAAGCCAAAGCTGAACAAGCTGGGAAGCAAGGAGTGGGAGCGCACCAAGACAAAAGTCCGGGGAGCGGTCAGCGAGGTGGCCAAGGATCTGGTAGAGCTTTATGCTCTCCGCCAGCAGAGCGCGGGCCATGCCTATGGGCCGGACACAGTCTGGCAGCGGGAATTTGAGGAGATGTTTCCCTTCGAGGAGACGGAGGATCAGCTCGCGGCGATCGCGGACACCAAGGCCGACATGGAGAGTACGAAGATAATGGATCGGCTTATCTGCGGGGATGTGGGCTACGGCAAGACAGAGATCGCTATCCGGGCGGCCTTCAAAGCGGTGCAGGAGGGGAAACAGGTAGTGTATCTCGTTCCCACGACGATCCTTGCCCAGCAGCATTATACGACATTTGTCCAGCGCATGAAGGATTTTCCGGTGCGGGTAGAGCTCTTGAGCCGTTTCCGCACACCGGCCGAGATCAAAAAGACCCTGGCGGACCTGCAAAAGGGCCTGGTGGATATTGTGATCGGCACTCACAGGGTACTGTCTGACGACGTGAAATTTAAGGACCTGGGCCTTCTGGTCATCGATGAGGAACAGCGCTTCGGCGTGACCCACAAAGAGAAGATCAAGAAGCTGAAGGAGAATGTGGATGTGCTGACGCTTACGGCAACGCCCATTCCCAGGACACTGCATATGAGCCTGGTTGGCATCCGGGATATGAGTGTGCTGGAGGAAGCGCCGGAGGACCGGCTGCCTATCCAGACATTTGTGTGCGAATACAATGAGGAGATGGTCAGGGAAGCCATTTCCAGAGAGCTTGCCAGAGGCGGGCAGGTCTATTATGTGTATAACCGGGTGAACAACATTGTGGATGTGACCGCCCGGATTCAGGCGCTGGTACCTGAGGCCCAGGTAGCGTTCGCCCATGGCCAGATGAAGGAGAGCGAGCTGGAGCGCATCATGTTTGAGTTTATCGGCGGCGAGATCGACGTGCTGGTATCCACAACGATCATTGAGACAGGGCTGGATATTCCTAATGTGAATACCATGATCATCCACGATTCCGACAATATGGGCCTTTCCCAGCTGTACCAGCTGCGCGGGCGGGTGGGCCGCTCCAACCGGACCGCATATGCTTTCCTCATGTATAAGCGGGATAAGATGCTGAAGGAAGTGGCGGAGAAGCGCCTTGCGGCCATTCGGGAATTTACAGACCTGGGAAGCGGTTTTAAGATCGCCATGCGGGATCTTGAGATCCGGGGAGCGGGCAACCTGTTGGGAGTAAAGCAGCACGGCCACATGGAGGCGGTGGGATACGACTTGTACTGTAAGATGCTCAACGAGGCGGTGCAGACGCTGAAGGGCGCTAAAGCGGCGGAGGATTTTGCCACGGTGATCGACCTGGATGTGGACGCGTTTATCCCGGCCTCCTATATCGTGAATGAGGTGCAGAAGCTGGATATTTACAAGCGGATCGCCGGGATCGAGAACACGAGGGAGCGGGATGACATGCGGGATGAACTGCTGGACCGCTTTGGGGAAATACCAAAGTCGGTGGATAATCTGCTGAGGATCGCGCTGATACGGGTGACGGCGCATACCCTCTATATGACGGAAGTCAAGGGAAAGAATGAGCACATTGTCTTTACCCTGCGGCCGGATGCGGAGCTGGATCCTTCGGAGATCCCGGCGCTGCTGAAAAAGTATGGGCGGGATCTTGCCTTTACCGCCTATGGGAATCCGTTTTTTACCTACAAGTACCGGAAGACCGGCCTTGTGGAGACTGACGGGGAGCTTCTGCTGGAAAAAACAGAAGAGCTTTTGAAGGAGATGGAGGCGCTTCTGGCGGTTTCCGGGAAGACAAAATAATTCGAACAGATGTTTTCAAGAGAGTTTTATGACTCTTTAAAAGTGTTACCTTCTATGTAGAACCAGTGAAGATGTTACGAGATGGGAAACGGTTCCGCATAGGAGGTAATTTATCATGAAGGGTTATAATACGGCGAACGGGTATATGGGATTTGTGGACGGATGTTACATGCTCTTTGCAAGTGAAGAGGATTATAGGGAGTATGTGGAGAATTGAGTGCGCCTGCCTTTGCTCACAAAAAAGCGCTCTTTTCGGAAGGGGATCTCTGTGATAAAATATAGACAGATCAAGGCTGCCAGGCAGCGGAAAGAGAGGTTGACTATGAAAAGAGATTTTGACCTTCTCTCCCTGGGAGAGATCATGCTGAGACTTTCTCCGCCGGATAACGAGCGTATCACGAGGGGCGATACTTTGAGCAAGCAGGCCGGAGGCGCGGAGCTGAATGCCATCACCGGAGCCGCCATGCTGGGGCTGCGCTGCGGCATTATATCAAAGCTTCCGGCCAACGACCTGGGCATCTATATCAAGAACAGGGTCCGTCTCTGCGGCGTCAGCGATGACTATCTGGTCTATGACGATGATAAGGATGCGCGTCTGGGCGTTTATTATTACGAGAGCGGCGCCTATCCCAGAAAACCCAGGATCGTCTATGACAGAAAAAATACTTCTCTGAACAAGATCTCCGTCTCCGATTATGACGAATCCCTGTTCAGGGCGACCCGGTGCTTCCATACCAGCGGCATCACGCTGGCTCTGAGCCCCCAGGTGCGGGAGACAGCCATAGAGATGATCAAACGGTTTAAGGAACAGGGCGCATTGATTTCCTTTGACGTGAATTTTCGGGGAAATCTCTGGACCGGCGAGGAGGCGAAAGCCTGTATCGAGACCATACTGCCGTATGTGGATGTCTTTTTCTGCTCGGAGGAGACTGCCCGCCTGACTTTCAGGAAGGAGGGAGACGCCAGGAGCATTATGAAGAGTTTTACAGAGGAGTATCCCCTGTCCCTTGTCGCTTCTACCCAGCGGGTGGTGCACAGCCCCAAGCGCCATACCTTCGGTTCCATCATATACTGCGCGAAGGAGGACGCTTATTACGAGGAGCCGCCCTATGCGGATATTGAAGTGGTGGACAGGATCGGTAGCGGCGACGCATATATTTCCGGGGTGTTGTATGGTCTGCTGGCCCATGAAGGGGAGTATCAGAAAGCGCTGGAGTACGGGAACGCCGCCAGCGCCCTGAAGAATACCATTCCCGGGGACCTGCTTTCCACAGACCTAAAGGAGATCGAAAGCATTATCCGGGAACATAAATCCTCCGGGAGGATCGCGGAGATGGACCGGTAGGGAAGGGCTTCTTGGCTTCGGGGTTTGCCATAAAAATCTTTTTTGTGCGTTTACATAAATTTTCTCCGTTTAGAGATACTATTTCCACAAATGGGAAAGCAGCCTTTTCCATGTTGAAGCTGTGGAAAAACGGCCGTAGACAGAGATTGTATGAAAAAGGCCGGAAGTATCCGGAAATAGAAAACTATGAGAAAATGGAGGAAATTTTTGTATGAAAGCAACAGGAATCGTTCGCAGAATAGATGATCTGGGCAGGATCGTGATCCCAAAGGAGATACGGAGGACCTTGCACATCAGGGAATCTGATCCGCTGGAAATATTTACCGACAGCGAAGGGCAGATCATATTGAAAAAGTATTCGCCCATCGGGGAGATGAGCACTTTCGCGAAACAATATGTGGAGAGCCTGGCCCAGGTTTCCGGCCACGCCGCGCTGATCGCGGACAGGGATCAGTTCATCGCCGCTGCAGGCGGCTACAAACAGCTGGTGAACAAGTCCGTCAGCAGGCAGCTGGACGAGAAGGTGCACAATCGGGAGACCCTGATGGCTTCCCGCGGAGACCGGGGTTTTATCAACGTGTGTGATGAAGGCGGCGAGGAATATCAGCATGAAGCCATCGCCCCCATCCTCTGCGAGGGAGATATCATCGGCAGCGTGGTGCTGCTTCAAAATGACAACAAGGCCCGTATGGGAGAGGTAGAGCAGAAGCTGCTCCTCTCCGCGGCAGGCTTCCTGGGAAGACAGATGGAACAATAGGGGCTTGAAGGGAGCGTCGTTTTCTGGCGACGCTCCCTTTTAGATTTTGGAATGAAAGCTGCTGGTTTCTACTTGGATTCATCCAGGTAAAGCTGTATCCGGTTCTGGATGATCTTTGCGGCTTCTTCCGCCGACTTGCTTCCCTCAAAGAACGGTTCCGCTTCCTCCTCTACGATGCTATAGACCGCGTTGACTCTGCTGTCACCCAGCTCCAGCCCTTTGAGCACAGTGATAAATTCTTCCACAAAGCTGCTCCCGTCCTCCTTGGTCTCCAAAAGCTTGTAAGAACCCGGCGCAAAGCCCTGCAGGGAGGAGGCAACATAGCCGGCATGGTCTGTCAGCCCGGGGGCAGTTCCCTTCTCTTTGACGCTGGCCCGGATCACGTCCTCACGGACGCTCGTGCCGTCAAGCAGCTTTTGCTGTTCCTCCAGGGAGAGCAGGTCCCATAAAAATTCCAATGACCTTTCCAGGTTTTTTGTATTGGCGTTTATCACCAGCAGCCGGTAGGAACCGGTTGAGCCGTACCCATCCTGTCCGGGATAGCCGACGGGATGGCAGGTTTTCTCCAGGGGTTTCATGCCCTCTGAAAACATTCCTATATCGAAAACGCTCACACAGGTGGCAAGGCACTCGCCTGTTTTTAGTTCTTCATAGATCTGGTCTTCCTGCAGGGCCGGCTTTTCCCCGTATTCCTTACAGATCTCCAGAAAGCGGATAAAGGTTTCGTTCTCAAAATCGCAGGTTCCAGCCTCCAGATCCAAAAAAGGAGTCCTGTCCAGAAAATCGCTCAGGAAGAAATAGAGAAGATAATCCGGGGAGTTTTCAATGGTGCCCCAATTATTGTAGGCAAAGAGATCCTTGGGCTTTTTTTCATCCACAAGCCGGATGATGTCCTCTATCGTCCAGCTGTCTCCCTCCCAGGCCGCGTTGGATGCAAGCATGGCGGTCCCCTGTATCGACGTATCCAGGCCGATCAGTTTTCCGTCTATCATACCCTTTTGGAGTACGCTTGGAAAGATCTCATTCTTAAGCTCCGGATCCATATATTCCGTGAGATCCAAAAGGGCGTCGTTTTCGTACAGGTTCCTCACGTCTTCCGTGGAAAGGAGAAGGATATCCGGGCCGCCCCCGTTTAAAATATCCGCCATCAGCCGGGTGTGGTAGGTCTCGAAATCGCCCTCGTAAGTCTCAAGCTCTATCGGGTTGTCAGGATGGTTTTTGCTGTAATCCGCCGGCAGGGAACGGAAATACAAGCCGGGGTACTCCTCCACGACGGCAAGCGACAGGCTGCTCTCGCCCTGCTCTGGTTCTTCCTCGGAGCAAGTCAGGATCTCCAGTTTTTCGTTATTCCAGCTGTGCAGAAGGACACGGCCGTTGACGGAGAAGGTAAGGGCGGCCAGGAAGGTGGGATTCACGCCCTCCAAAGCGCAGTCCAGAAGGGGCGTCTGTTCCCCTGTGGCGGTATCCCACCGCATCAGCCAGGAACCGGTGAGATAATAGAAGAAGCCATGTTCGTCAAAAGCAAATATCCTCTGGGAGATATCGGGGATCTCCCCCAGCCGTTCCTCCTTCTTTCCCTGTAAAAGAAAGAGTTCCGTCCTTTTATTATCCAGGTCCACCCGGGACGCGATGACGCTGCCGTCGGGGGCGGAACATGCCGCGGTATAATACCGCCCGTTCGAAGGATCCGGCATATCCCGGCGGATCTCCTTTCCCTCCCGGTCGAACACCAGAAGGCCGCCCTCATAGCAGTTGATCAGATAAAAATAATTTTCGTCGCAGAGGAAATTCATAAAACTCATCATCGGGCCGGAAGCGATTTCCTGATACGTATAGTCCAGGAGAATACTGGAAGTTTCCTTTCCCTCTTTGTCAAAGGTAAGCACCCGGATCTCCTGGGGATCGCCCTCCTGGCCCTCTGACACGAAAAGCCCGGCCAGCTCGTTTTCCCCAAGGAAGCAGAGCCGGTCAAAATGTCCCTGTAGAGCCTCCTCCTGGAAGACCTGTACAGCCGGTGAAGGAGTTTCGCCGGTAATGTCATATCGCTGCAGATAATGATCCCATCCGTCCTCCGTCCGGTAACTTTGCAGGCTGAACATCTCCCCGTCGCTGTAGGCTTCCGATTTCCTCCAGTCGGAGAAATCGATATCAGGCTGATCCGTAGCCGTCGAGGCGCGGTGTACCGTGTGATAAAGAGCCTTTGCGTCGCTGAGATCCAAGGGGGAATTTTGTCCGCTCGTTGCAAATCCCTGTTTCCAGCGGTCCGAAAGGGTCTCCGTGTCGTTTTCGGGAAGGTCCGCCTGGCTCTGGCTCCCGCTGCCCGAGCAGGCAGTCAGGAACAGGCAAGCCGCAAGGAAACATATCGCGGCTTTTTTGCATATGCCGCTTTTTTGCCATCTGTTTCTATCTTTCATATTCTTTCCTCCATTTCCGTAACGGTTCAGCCTGCGCCATCCGCAAAGCCGCGCTTTTCGCCGCCCCGCGACTTCCTTTGTTCAAAAAAGCGCTCCCTCAGTAATTTTATTTTAGCATCGGATGCTCTTTTTTCAACTACGTTAAACACAAATTAAAGGATGCTTAAACAGGAATTAATGAGTGACGGAAAATAGAGTGACAATATATACGATATGCCGTCTTTCAGAAGCCGGCGGACTTTTGGAAAAACAGGAAACTTAAATTATAACACAGAAAAATTTACATATAATAATTTTATGTCGAAAAATCGACAATAGTTCAAAATAGGTGCATAATAGGGAGTTTTATTGTCTTAAAATGGGTAAAAATAAAGTTTTTTGGCAGAGGTATTTACCCATATGAGTGGTGTTTACAACAATGTATTAAAGAGACTGACAGAAGAGCGCCATCGTCTTGCCCTGTCCCAGAGGGAAATGGGGAGATATGTGCGGATGAACCAAAGCAGTTACAGCAAGGTAGAATTGGGAAATCGGCGGTTGAATTACTACGAATTAAAACGCTTGTGTGAATCGGATGTGGATATGTTTTATGTATTCACCGGGAAGCGCTGCGATAGCAAATACATAAAACTTCTTGAAATGTACAGTTATGAGGAACTGAGCTGTATTTTGAATATGGTTTTGGCCCTGACGGAGCTTCGGCGTATCGGCACGGAGAAGGATATCTGGAAAAACCTCCTGCCCGGTGTGGAATGCCTGGAAATGTGGGATCTGGGAAGAAAGTCCGGGAGAAGCCTGTTCTATTATGTGCGCCAGCTCTATGGGATCTCCCAGAAGGAGATGTCGGAAGTGCTGGGGATGGATGTGAAAAAATTCCGCGATCTGGAGAACGGCAGGTGCCTGCCGGACAGCGAGCTTTTGTGCAGGATGTATGAGCTGTTTGACGTGTCGCCGGCGATCTTCCTGCGAGACCGAAGGGGGCTTGCGGAGGAGATATGCTGTCTGCTGGAGATAGCGGGCCGGGAGGAAGAGGAGATGCTGTGGGATCTGTGTCGGCTTTGGAAAGCGGAGAGCCCTGTTTTCCTGGATGAAGGCAGAGAAGAGGCGGAGTGAAAGCGGGATGGCAAAAGTGCAGCAAGGAGAGCGTATCCGCGCACTGCGGGAAGGGAAGCACCTTACCAGGCGGCAGCTGTCGGAGCGGACAGGGCTGTCGGAGGGATATTTGTATCAGATAGAAACAGGCAGGAGGCAGGTCTCCGTAAATGCGCTTTGTAAGCTGGCGGAGGTTTTGTCGGCGAGCTGTGATTATATTCTGCTGGGCAGGGAGCCGCAGCCGGAAGCGGGATGCGAGGCGGCGATCCTGCAATCGCTAAATTCCATGAGTTCAGAACAGCGCGGCAGGGTTCGGGAAATGCTGGGGCTTTTCAGCGATGTGGCGGACCTGATCTGGGGGAAACAGGGGCATGGCTGAGGGAGCGCCTTCGATAAAATCCTTGACAATTAAAAATGGCAGGGGATATAATAACGCATATGATATATGATTTGAAAATGCGCTGACGAAGACAGTAATTGCGCCAGGAAAGGCAAAGCGAGCCGGTGAGGGTGAGAGACCGGTGCGAGTAGCGGTGCAAGGAAGATCACTTCCGAGCAGCCAGGACCAAAGGGGAAAGCTCTCCCGGTAGTTCTGGACGGTGTTCCTCCGTTATGGGAAACCATATAATTCCCGCGGTTCCGCCGTTGGGAACGTATGCTGTAACAGGTGGTGAAACGAGAGCAGGTCTCGTCCTATTACGGACGGGGCCTGTTTTTTTGGAAAAAATTCAGAATCTGGAGAAAGGGGAAAACCATGTACAACAAAGTGTCAAAAGAACTGAATTTCGTGGAAAGAGAAAAGCAGGTGGAGAAGTTCTGGAAGGAAAACGATATTTTCCAAAAGAGCATCGAAAACCGCAGAAAAGGGCCTGTCTATACCTTTTATGACGGCCCGCCCACAGCAAACGGGAAACCGCATATCGGCCATGTGCTCACCAGGGTCATCAAGGACATGATCCCCCGATACCGCACCATGAAAGGGTACATGGTGCCAAGGAAGGCGGGCTGGGATACCCACGGCCTTCCTGTGGAGATCGAGGTGGAGAAGATGCTGGGTTTAAACGGAAAAGACCAGATCGAAGAATACGGCCTCGAACCTTTTATTGACAAGTGCAAGGAAAGCGTCTGGAAATACAAGGGCATGTGGGAAGACTTTTCCGGTACCGTGGGATTCTGGGCGGACATGGACGATCCCTATGTGACTTACCATGACGATTACATTGAGTCTGAATGGTGGGCGTTAAAGACGATCTGGGACAAGGGGCTTCTTTATAAGGGATTTAAGATCGTTCCGTACTGCCCCCGCTGCGGGACCCCGCTGTCAACGGCTGAAGTGGCCCAGGGCTATAAAGATGTGAAGGAGCGTTCCGCTATCGCAAGGTTTAAGGTAAAAGACGAGGACGCTTACATCCTGGCATGGACCACCACGCCCTGGACCCTGCCTTCCAACGTGGCGCTGTGCGTGAATCCGGCGGAGACCTATGCCAAGGTGAAGGCCGCCGACGGCTATACCTATTATATGGCCCAGGCGCTGCTGGACACGGTGCTTGGCAGGCTGGGAAATACGGCGGAAGGAACTGCCGCTTATGAAGTCCTGGAGACCTGTACGGGAAAAGACCTGGAATACAAGGAATATGAGCCTCTTTTTGACTGTGCCGTGGATATCTGCAAAAAACAGGGCAAGAAGGCATATTATGTGGTATGTGACACGTATGTCACTTTGACGGACGGCACCGGGGTAGTGCATATTGCGCCTGCTTTCGGTGAGGATGATGCAAAGGTGGGCCGCGCTTATGACCTGCCCTTTGTCCAGCTGGTGGACGGCAAGGGCGAGATGACGGCGGAGACAGGCTACGCGGGCGTGTTTGTGAAAGATGCGGATCCCATGGTGCTGAAGGACCTGGACAAAAAGGGCCTGCTTTTCGATGCGCCGAAGTTTGAGCACAGCTACCCTCATTGTTGGCGCTGCGACACCCCTTTGATCTACTATGCGAGAGAGTCCTGGTACATCCGGGAGACTGCGGTGCGGGAGGATCTGATCCGCAACAATAACACGGTGAACTGGATCCCGGAGTCTATCGGGAAGGGGCGTTTTGGAAACTGGCTGGAGAACATTCAGGACTGGGCTATCTCCCGGAACCGCTATTGGGGAACGCCCCTGAACATCTGGGAATGCCAGTGCGGCTGCCAGAAATGCGTGGGCAGCCGGCAGGAGCTTGCGGAGCTGAGCGGGGATCCGGAAAGCGCCAAAGTAGAACTGCACAGGCCCTACATTGACGAGGTCACTTTCCCCTGCCCCGAGTGCGGAAAGACCATGCACCGGGTCCCGGAGGTGATCGACTGCTGGTTTGACTCGGGCGCCATGCCCTTTGCACAGCACCATTATCCCTTCGAAAATAAAGAGCTCTTTGAGCAGCAGTTCCCGGCGCAGTTCATCTCCGAGGCGGTGGATCAGACAAGGGGCTGGTTCCACTCCCTGATGGCGGAGTCCACCCTGTTGTTTAACAGGGCGCCTTACGAAAATGTGATCGTGCTTGGACATGTCCAGGATGAAAACGGGCAGAAGATGAGCAAATCCAAGGGAAATGCGGTAGATCCCTTCGAGGCGCTGGAGACTTACGGCGCTGACGCGATCCGGTGGTATTTTTACACCAATTCCGCGCCCTGGCTTCCCAACCGCTTCCACGGCAAGGCGGTAATGGAAGGGCAGCGGAAATTTATGGGGACCCTGTGGAATACGTATGCCTTCTTTGTGCTGTATGCCAATATCGATAACTTTGACGCGACAAAGTACACGCTGGAATATGATAAGCTGTCCGTCATGGACAGGTGGCTTCTGTCGAGACTGAATACGGTGGTGGGGCAGGTGGATGAGGATCTGGACAAATACCGGATCCCCGAGGCCGGCAAGGCGCTGGACGACTTTGTGGACGAGATGAGCAACTGGTATGTGCGCCGCAGCAGGGAGCGCTTTTGGGCGAAGGGCATGGAGCAGGATAAGATCAACGCATACATGACCCTTTATACGGCGTTAGTGACGATCAGCAAGGCGGCAGCGCCCATGATCCCGTTCATGACCGAGGACATCTACCGCAATCTGGTGTGCAGCATTGACAAGGCGGCGCCGGAGAGCGTACACTTGTGTGATTTCCCGAAGGCGGAAGAGCGCTTCATTGACAGAGAGCTGGAGCAGAATATGCAGGAGGTGCTGGAAGCTGTGGTCATGGGCCGGGCATGTCGGAATGAGGCCGCCATCAAGAACCGCCAGCCGCTCAGCCGGATGTACCTGAAGGCGGACTTCGCGCTCAGCGGATTTTATGTGGATATCATCAAGGAGGAGCTGAATGTAAAGGAAGTGGTGTTCACTCAGGATGTGCGGGAGTTCACCTCTTATACATTCAAGCCTCAGCTTCGCACAGTCGGCCCCAAATATGGAAAGCTCCTGGGGAGCATTCAGAAGACGCTGGCGGCGCTGGACGGGAACGCGGCCATGGATGAGCTGAATGAAACCGGAAAGCTGTCCTTTGCCGCGGACGCGGCGACGGTGGAACTGACGAAAGAGGATCTGCTGATCGACGTGGCGAAGAAGGAGGGATATGTGTCTCAGGAGGACAGCCGTATGACGGTGGTCCTGGATACCAATCTGACGGAGGAGCTCGTGGAAGAGGGCTTTGTATATGAACTGATCAGTAAGATCCAGACCATGCGCAAAGAGGCTGACTTTGAGGTGACGGACCACATCCGGGTATCCGTCAACGGGAACGAAAAGCTGGCCGGGCTGGCGGAGCGCAACCGGGATTCCATTTCGGGCAAGGTCCTTGCGGATGAGCTTACAAGCGGCAGGGAGTACGCCGTCTCGAAAGAGTGGGACAATGTGAACGGGGAAGCCGTCACCATATCCCTGGAGCGGGTATAAGGCAAGCATTAAGAAAAGAGTTGGAATTATTCCGATTATTTGCTATAATGAAGAAGATTTTTTATGCCACAAAGGATCGAAAGGAGATTGAAAAGTGAAGAATATAAAGAACAAAAACAACAGTGCGGCTGCGGCGGTTCCTGCCCCGGCGTCGGTAAAGGAGACTTCCAAAGCGCCAGCGTTCGACAAAGAGCTTTTCAAAAGAAGCGTCCTTTATAATATCAGGACACAGTACCGTAAGGAGCTGGAGGAAGCGACACCGCAGCAGGTGTTCCAGGCGGCTTCCCTTGCCATCAAGGATCAGATCATCCAGAACTGGATGGATACGCAGAAAGCCTATGAGAAAGAAGACCCCAAGATGGTCTACTATATGTCCATGGAATTCCTCATGGGCCGCGCCATGGGAAACAACCTGATCAATATGCAGGCATACAAGCCGGTGAAGGAGGCTTTGGAGGAGCTTGGGCTGGACCTGAACGTGCTGGAAGACCAGGAACCCGATGCGGCTCTGGGCAACGGCGGCCTCGGAAGGCTGGCGGCCTGCTTCCTGGATTCCCTGGCTACGCTGGGCTATCCGGCTTACGGCTGCGGGATCCGCTATCGTTACGGCATGTTCAAACAGGAGATCCGGGACGGTTATCAGGTGGAGGTGCCCGACAACTGGCTGGCGGACGGCAATCCCTTTGAGCTGCGCCGCCCCGAGTATACAAAGATCGTGAAATTCGGCGGGTATGTTTCCATGCGCACCGATGAGAACGGCCAGTGCCATTTCGTTCAGGAAGGGTATCAGGCCGTCCGGGCGATCCCCTTTGACCTGCCCATTGTCGGCTACGGAAACGGCATCGTAAATACACTGCGCATATGGGATGCGGAGCCCATGGAAGTTTTTCAGCTGGACTCCTTTGACCAGGGAGACTACCGCAAGGCGGTGGAACAGGAAAACCTGGCAAGGAACCTGGTGGAGGTGCTCTACCCCAACGACAACCATTACGCAGGAAAAGAGCTGCGGTTAAAGCAGCAGTATTTCTTTATCTCCGCGTCCGTGCAGGTGGCTGTGGAAAGGTACATGAGAAAGCATGACGACATTCACCGCTTCCACGAGAAAGTGACGTTCCAGCTGAACGATACCCATCCTACCGTGGCAGTGCCGGAGCTGATGCGTATCCTGCTGGATGAGTATAATCTGTCCTGGGATGAGGCATGGTATATCACTACGCATACCTGCGCCTATACCAACCACACGATCATGGCGGAGGCGCTGGAAAAGTGGCCCATCGACCTGTTCTCCAGACTGCTTCCCAGAATCTACCAGATCGTGGAGGAGATCAACCGCAGGTTTGTGCTGGAGATCGAGCAGAAATATTCCAATATTTACGGAGTGGATGTGCAGGAGAAGATCCGCAAGATGGCGATCCTGTATGACGGACAGGTGAAGATGGCGCATATGGCGATTGTTGCGGGCTATTCCGTGAACGGCGTTGCAAGGCTGCACACGGAGATCCTGAAAAAACAGGAACTGAAGGATTTTTATGAGATGTACCCGGAGCGCTTCAACAACAAGACAAACGGCATCACCCAGAGGCGTTTCCTGCTGCACGGGAACCCCCTGCTGGCAGATTGGGTGACGGAGAAGGCGGGAGACGGGTGGATCACGGATCTGCCTAAGATCGCAAAACTGAAAGAGTACGCTGATGACAGCAAGGCCCAGAAGGAGTTTATGGAGATCAAATACAAGAACAAGCTCCGCCTGGCAAAGTATATCAAAGAGCACAACGGCATTGATGTGGATCCCAATTCCATTTTCGATGTACAGGTAAAGCGTCTCCACGAGTATAAGAGACAGCTCCTGAATATATTGCATGTCATGTATCTGTACAATGAGCTGAAGGACCACCCGGATAAGGCGTTTTACCCAAGGACCTTTATCTTTGGCGCCAAGGCCGCCGCGGGCTACCGGAATGCGAAGCTGACCATTAAGCTGATCAATTCTGTGGCGGATGTGGTGAACAGCGACGCTTCCATCAACGGCAAGATCAAGGTGGTGTTCATTGAGAATTATAACGTGTCCAACGCGGAGATCATTTTTGCCGCAGCGGATGTCTCGGAGCAGATCTCCACTGCCAGCAAGGAAGCATCCGGGACCGGCAACATGAAATTCATGCTGAACGGCGCCCTGACGCTGGGGACCATGGACGGCGCCAATGTGGAGATCGTGGAGGAAGTGGGGGCGGAGAATGCCTTTATCTTCGGGCTGAGCTCCGATGAAGTGATCGGGTATGAGCAGCACGGCGGCTATAACCCCATGGATATTTACAACAGTGACGCGGATATCCGCAGAGTGCTGAACCAGCTGGTGGACGGAACTTATCATTCTGACAAGGAGCTGTTCCGGCCGCTGTATAATTCCCTGCTGAATACGCTGTCCACCGCCAAGGCGGATACCTACTTTATTTTGAAAGACTTCCGGTCTTACGCGGAGGCCCAGAACCGTGTGGAGGCGGCCTACAGGGATAAGACCGCGTGGGCTAAGAGCGCGATCCTGAACGTGGCGGGCTCCGGCAAGTTTACATCTGACAGGACCATCCAGCAGTATGTGGATGAGATCTGGCATCTGGACAAAGTGGTCTTAAAGTAAGACGGCGGGAGATCCCTGGGCAGGGGCATGTGCCCCTGCGTCATGGGAAGCGCGTTTTTTGAGAATCAGGCGGAATGGGAAGAGGAGGAACGCTTTATGGTAACATTACTGCAGGGCGGCGCCTATCTGGTAAACGGCGCGGAGATCGTGCCGGAGGGCACGGAGGCTGCTGCCGCGATAAAGGCAAAGACAGGAAAAGAGATTTCAAAAAAACAGGCGGCGGAGAATACCATCGCCTACGGCATTCTGGAGAGCCACAACACCTCCGGCAATATGGAGAAGCTGAAGATCCGTTTTGACAAGCTGACCAGCCATGACATCACTTTTGTCGGCATTATCCAGACCGCCAGGGCTTCCGGATTACAGAAATTTCCCATGCCCTATGTGCTCACCAACTGCCACAACTCTCTGTGCGCGGTGGGCGGGACGATCAATGAGGACGACCACATGTTTGGCCTGACCTGCGCGAAGAAGTACGGCGGCGTCTACGTGCCCCCTCATCAGGCGGTGATCCATCAGTTCGCCAGAGAAATGCTGGCCGGAGGCGGCAGGATGATCCTCGGCTCCGATTCCCATACCCGTTATGGCGCCCTGGGCACCATGGCCATGGGCGAAGGCGGCCCGGAGCTGGTAAAGCAGCTGCTGAACCAAACTTATGACATCAACATGCCCGGCGTGGTGGGGGTATATCTCACCGGCGCACCGGTGAAAGGAGTCGGGCCCCAGGATGTGGCCTTAGCCATTATCGGCGCTGTGTTCCGCAACGGTTATGTAAAGAATAAGGTGATGGAATTTGTAGGCCCCGGCGTGGCCTCCCTGAGTGCGGATTTCCGTATCGGCATCGATGTGATGACCACGGAGACTACCTGCCTGTCGTCCATCTGGAAGACGGACGAGGAGATCCGGGAGTTTTATGAGATCCATGGAAGGGAAGAGGAATACAAGCAGCTGGATCCGGGGGAAGTGGCTTATTATGACGGGATGATCCAGGTGGATCTCTCCAAGGTACGGCCCATGATCGCCATGCCGTTTCATCCCAGCAACACTTATACCATCGAAGAGCTGAACGCAAACCTGATGGATATTCTGGATGAGACGGAGAAACGCGCACAGGTGAGCCTGGACGGCGCGGTGGAGTTTCATTTGAAAGACAAAGTAAAGAACGGCAGATTCCTGGTGGATCAGGGGATCATCGCGGGCTGTGCCGGCGGCGGTTTTGAGAATATTTGTGCCGCGGCGGATATCTTAAAGGGGCAGTACATAGGCTCCGACGGCTTTACCCTGAGCGTGTATCCCGCATCCATGCCGGTGTATATGGAATTGATCCGGAACGGCTGCGCCGCGGCGATCCTGGAAACGGGAGCCGTGCTGAAGACAGCTTTTTGCGGCCCCTGCTTTGGCGCCGGAGACACGCCGGCCAACAATGCGTTCAGCATCCGCCATTCTACCAGGAACTTCCCCAACCGTGAGGGGAGCAAGCTCCAGAACGGCCAGATTTCGTCCGTGGCGTTGATGGACGCCCGTTCTATCGCCGCCACCGCGGCGAACAAGGGCGTACTGACGCCGGCGACGGATTTTGACGGGGAAATCGGGAAGTACAAATATCATTTTGACAGCAATATTTATAAAAACCGCGTGTTCGATTCCCACGGCGTGGCGGATCCTGACGTGGAGATCCAGTTTGGCCCCAACATCAAGGATTGGCCTGCCATGGGTGAGCTGCCGGAGAACCTTCTGCTTCAGGTAGTCAGCGAGATCCATGATCCCGTCACGACCACCGACGAGCTGATCCCCTCCGGGGAGACGTCTTCCTACCGCTCCAATCCCCTTGGCCTGGCGGAGTTTACCCTGAGCCGGAAGGATCCCAACTATGTGGCCAGGGCGAAGGAGATCCAGAAAGCGGAGAAGGAGCGGATGAGCGGCGGCCATCCCTGCCAGGCAGTGCCGGTCTTAAAGGAACTGATGGGCGTGATCAAATCCCAGTATCCGGAGGTAAACCATACCAACACAGGCTTTGGCTCCACTATCTTTGCGGTGAAGCCGGGGGACGGTTCCGCCAGAGAGCAGGCGGCCTCCTGTCAGAAGGTCCTGGGCGGCTGGGCTAACATAGCCAACGAATACGCCACAAAGCGGTACCGTTCCAACCTGATCAACTGGGGTATGCTGCCTTTCCTGATCCAGGAAGGGGAACTTCCCTTTCAGAATCTGGATTATCTCTTCCTTCCCGGCATCAAAAAAGCTGTGGAGGAGAAAGCGGAAAGCATCACCGCCTACCGGGTAGGAGAGAAGGAACTTACCGGATTTGAGCTGCGCCTGGGAGAGCTTACCGACGAAGAGCGCCAGATCATTCTGAAAGGATGCCTGATCAATTACAATAGAGTGTAGGAAAGACCGGGAGAAAACAGAAAAGAAAATATATACAAAAGAAAACAAACCCCCAATTAGGATACTTATTTGGTAAGCACAGACGTTTCGGCTCAGCCGAAACGTCTGTTTGCGTTGCGAAAAAAGATAAATAAAGCGAAAAAGTTTCGGAAAACGCTTTCCTAATCGGGAAGTCTATGTTATAATGATTCCACTGCAGAAAAATCCTGCCAATGGAAGGGGCAATGACATTGGCAGCAGGAGAAAAAGAGGAGGTTTGTTTTATGTTGGGAAGGGTTACAAAGAGGCATGGTCTCCAACGGGTCCGGGCAGCTGTCCTGGCATTGATTCTGCTGTTTCTGGGGATGGCAGAAGGGCTTTCCGGGATGCAGCCAGTGAGCGCGGCGGAGAAGGATCTGGTCTTGAAGCTGCATTATCACAGGGCGGACGGTAATTATGACGGCTGGGATGTATGGCTGTGGGAAGCCGGGGGAGAAGGCGGCGGCTATGAGTTCGCGGAAGAGGACGGAGAGATGGTGGCGACAAGAGTGATCACACCGGGCGTGACCTCCGTGGGATTTATCGTGAGAACCGCTGACTGGACAAAGGATGTGGACAAGGATCAGTTTATCGACATTTCCGAGATGGTGTCCGGCACGGTGCATGTGTATGTGGAGTCCGGCGTGGAAGGTTACACCAAGGAATACGGAGAGGACGCGGTCACGGGCGTAAAGCTTGCGCGGGCGGCATACGACGAGGAAAGCAATACGGTGACGGTCACGATGACCGGTGTGCCGGAGGGCGACCCGGCGGATGTCTTCCGGATCCGGGGAGCGGAAGGGGAGATCGCGCTTCTGGCCGTTGAGGCGGGAGCGGAAGGAGAATATCTTTTGACCCCGGAGACGGCCCTTGATCTTGCCAGGGAATATCAGGTGGTGTTCGACGGAACGGAGTATAAGATCGTTATGCCCGACCTGTATTCCACAGATCATTTTGAGGCGGAATATACCTATACCGGCGATGACCTGGGGGCGGTCTGGAGCAGTGAAAAAACAACTTTCCGTGTGTGGGCGCCTACGGCGGAGGCTGTGAAGGTGAATCTCTATGAAAGCGGAACAAAAGGTACGGAAGATCTGCTGGAGCAGATACCGATGCAGCCGGATAGTAACGGTACCTGGGTGGCGGAGAAAGCGGGCGATTTAAACGGCACCTATTATACCTATGTTGTGACCATCAACAGCCAGGACAGGGAAGCCTGCGATCCCTATGCCAGGACGACCGGCGTGAACGGGAACAGAGCCATGGTCATCGATCTGGACTCTACTGATCCGGAGGGCTGGGAAAAAGATGCGGATCCTCATGCGGGGGAAACCTATAACGACGCGGTGATCTATGAGCTGCATGTGAGAGATCTGTCCTCCGATGAGAGCGCGGGCATCAAAAACGTGGGGAAATTCCTGGGCCTTACGGAGACGGGAACCAAGACTTCCGGTGGTATCCCCACCGGGCTGGATCACATCAAGGATCTGGGGATCACCCATATCCATCTGCTGCCCAGCTATGACTATGGCTCCGTGGATGAGACGAAGCTGGATGAGAAAGCGCAGTTTAACTGGGGATACGATCCTGTGAATTACAATGTGCCGGAGGGCTCTTATTCAACCGATCCCTATCATGGAGAGGTTCGCGTCATGGAGATGAAGCAGATGGTACAGACGCTGCATCAAAATGACATAAGTGTCATTATGGACGTGGTATACAACCATGTGCAGAGCGCCGGAGACTTTTGCTTTAATGTGATCGTGCCGGGGTATTTCTCCCGGATCGACGAGAACGGTTCTTATTCCAACGGCTCCGGCTGCGGAAACGATACGGCTTCTGAGCGGAACATGGTGAGGAAATACATTGTGGATTCCGTGAAATATTGGGCTGACGAGTATCATATCGACGGTTTTCGTTTTGACCTGGTCGGCCTGCTTGACACGGAAACCGTAAATCAGATCGTGGAGGAGGTACACAGGGATCATCCCAACGTGATTTTTTATGGTGAGGGATGGACCATGGACACCACTCTCACAAAAGAGGGGTATACCCTGGCCACTCAGACAAACTCGGCGCAGACGCCGGGATTTGCCTATTTCAGCGATACCATTCGAGATGCGATCAAGGGCAGTGTCTTTGACACTTCCGCGGGGTATGTGTCGGGGGCAGCAGGACTGGAAGGGGTCATTCAGCAGTGCTTTTTAGGGATGCCGGATTGGTGTGGAACTCCGGCGCAGACGGTGAATTATGCCTCCTGCCACGATAACCTGACATTGATGGACCGCCTGACCCGGTCGGCTACGAATGCTTCGAGGGAAGACAGGGTCCGGATGAATAATCTTGCGGCAGCGATCTATCTCACTGCGGAAGGGATCCCCTTTATGCAGGCCGGTGAGGAGATGCTCCGGACAAAGATCACTTCAGGAGGGACCTTTGACGAGAACAGCTATTCCTCCCCTGATTCCGTGAACAGCCTGAAATGGGATACGCTGGAGGAAGAAGAATACTGGAATGTCTATCAGTATTATAAAGGGCTGATCGCTTTCCGAAAGGCGCACGGCGCCTTAAGGCTTAACAATGCGCAGGATGTGGAGCAGAATGTGAAGGTGGTAGAGGGGCTTCCGGAGAATGTGACGGCCTTTCAGATCAACGGCGGCGTCAATGGCGAGACTTCCGACGGGATTTTTGTGATATTCAATCCCAACAGGGAAGCCTGCGGGGTGAGCCTCCCGGAGGGAGCCTGGGATGTCTGCATAGATGGCGAGAAAGCGGGCACGGAGGTGCTGGAG
Organism: uncultured Acetatifactor sp.; assembly: GCA_947588705.1. Taxonomy (GTDB): domain Bacteria; phylum Bacillota; class Clostridia; order Lachnospirales; family Lachnospiraceae; genus Acetatifactor. Next base: position 45,387 of record CANPYT010000001.1, read on the forward strand.
ACGGTTTCTGGCACGGTGTCAGTGGAACCGATCTCAGCGCTGGTGATGGTGAAGAGCACAGGGGAAGCGCCAAAGATCCAGCAGGAGGCTGAACCGGAGGAGGAAGCGGCTCCGGGGGATGCGGCTGTGGAGGAAGAAGGCGGCAGGAAGCTTTCCGCAGGCGTCATTGGGATCTTGGTCTGCGCGGCAGTGGTTCTGGTGGCGGCGATAGCGGTGGTGAGCAGGAAGAAAAAGAAATAATATGGCCGCCGGCAAAAGGGCAACAGCCCAGCCTGCGCCATTCGCAAAGCCGCGCTGACGCGCTTTCCGGCGCTGTGCGCCTGCCTTTGCTCATAAAATGGCGCCCCCTCGGCGGCCATATCCAGAGTAAAATTCGTGCGAGCACGATTTTCCTCTGAATATGTCCGCCGGCTGGGCTGTTGCGATAAAAAAGTATGTAAAAACGGATAGTCAGGACCCTCGGAGTTATGTTATACTATGTTGTGGCCGCACTGTCTTTTGGAAGGACAGGGGAGTTTCCCGGGCGAATGCCGGGGAGTTTGGTTTGGACAATAGAAACGGAAGTAAGAGGGAAAACGTATGGAATTTAACAAAAAGGTTTCTAATCCCATGCTGGTGGGGCTTTTGGAGCTTATAAAGGAAGAAGATACGCCGGAGCACAGGAACATGCTGGTGGGGGAGCTTCAAAAAGCGGAGCTTCTGGCCCCTGCCATCATCGACCCGGCGCCGGAGGAGGATGGCGAGGGCGGAATGAAGCTGGCAGCTGCCAGCAATATCCGGTTCCCCATGCTGCACGGGCCGGCGGACAGCCTGATGTTCATGGGGTTTACCGACATGAAAGAGTATGAGAAATGGGAGAAGGATAACAGGACGTTTCCGTTTTTCGCACTGAAATTTGACGATTATGTGGCTTTGCTGATGCAGAAGGACGCGGGAGGGAATCCCTGTCCTGCAAAGGGGATCGTGATCAATCCCAACGGCGCGAACCTGCTGGTGCCGAAAGATATCATCGCGGGCATTATGGGGGCGAGGATGGCACAGGCCCTGCGGCAGACGGATAGGAAAGCCGGGCAGGGTATGCGGATCCCTTTCCCGGCCCAGGCAGTGCCGGGGCTGCGGAAAGATCCGGCGGACGATCCGAAAGAAAATTAAGTCGTCTGAGCTAAAGTATAAATTATTTGTGTCGATATATTTATTACAGGAAAGCGGTGAGGCCAGCCGTTACCGAGTAAAGCATATGGACACCACGGATGGTATTTTTGAAGGAAAAGGAATTTCCCGGGAAGATACCATCTTTTTTTGCGCGGATCGCGGGGGTACAGGGATGGAACTCAAAAGTTCTGCGTTGTGACGGCAGCGGCACCACGGAGGATGGAGCTGTCCGGAGCGGTGCAGGATGGGTGGACATAAAGGAGAGAAAAGAGGAGTGAGAATTGATTCCAGTACGGTAGGGATGGAATCCACAAGAAGCTATAGGGCTTCTCAGACAACGGTCATGCGCTTTTCCATGAGAGATTTCCGGGGCGGCCTGTTCCGGGGAGGAAATGCGTTGGACACGGAGATCGGAAATGACGGGGAAGAGGCTGGGGAGGCGGCCGGAGAGACGGAAGGATCCTCCCAGAAGGCAAAGACGACGTTAGAGGACTGGCAGAACCGTTTTCAGGCAGCCGGCGGCAGGTACAGCATCAGAAGCGGGCCTGGCCAGGCGTATGAATCGTTCAGAAATTATACCATAAGCTATATTTTAGCGCTGTTTTTCGGCGACAAAAGGAAATTGTGGGATCCGTGGGACCAAAGCGGGTCCGGCCAGCTTCAGCAGATGGAGATGCAGAATGTGAGCCTCCGGGAATGGCATGTCTCTCAGGAGAGCTATGTGCAGGAGTCGGAGGATACGTTCTTTTCCACTCAGGGAACAGTGCATACCGCGGATGGCAGGGAGATCAGCTTTAACGTAAATGTGGGTATGAGCCGACAGTTCCAGCAATATTATCAGGAAGAATTTCAAATGACGGAGCTTCAGCTGACAGATCCGCTGGTGATCAACCTGGACGGGGATGTGGCGGACATTTCGGATCAGACCTTCTATTTTGACATTGACTGTGACGGCGAGCTGGACGAGGTGAACCGGCTGGGGAGCGGCAGTGGTTTTCTGGCGCTGGACAAAAACGGGGACGGCGCCATCAACGATGGGAGCGAGTTGTTTGGCACTTCCAGCGGAGATGGGTTTAAGGATCTTTCCCGGTATGACGATGACGGAGACGGATGGATCGATGAGGATGATGCCATCTGGTCCAAGCTTCGGATCTGGTGCAAGGACGAGAACGGAAAGGATATACTTTACAGCCTGGCACAGAAGGGCGTGGGCGCCATCTGCCTGAAAAACATCGGAACGGAATTTACCCAGCAGGGAGCTGACGGCGGTGTCAAGGGCGTGGTGCGAAATTCCGGCGTGTTCCTATATGAGAACGGAAGCGCCGGGACGGTACAGCATGTAGACATGGCGAAGCATTCCTATTCCGCGTGAGCGACCAGCCGTATGGCTGTGCCGCCTGGAACGGCATGGCGGAAAGCTTGAGGACAAACAATATTTTTATGTCATAACAAACTGCTTTGGCGCAAATAGCGCCGAAGCAGTTTGTTTTTGTATATTTCCCTTGGATTCGGGCAAACTGGTAGCTAGAAAAACGTTTTTTGATTTCTGGCAACATAAAAAATATGCGTGAAAGAAAGGGAAACCATCAATGAGAAGAAATAGAAAAGATAACGCAAAAAAGGAACGGATCATCATGATTGCTTCCTCCGTCTTTGTGCTGACCGCATTGACAATGACCGGAGTCTATATGCAGTCCAGGGATAAGGAGTCTGAAAATGACGGATATACGATAGATTTTTCGGCGCTGGAAAATTCAGCGGATGACAAAAGCCGGGAGATCGCTGGAAACGATCTTTCACAGGAGAGGGATGTCCTGGAGGACTATGTGGACAACACAGTAAACACGGAGGATGATCTGGATTATATGCCTATGGAAGCGGGATCGAATCTGGTGGAGATCCCGGGACTGACGGACGGAGACAGCGAGGAGAAGCCGGATGCGGCGGATAATAAGGCGCCCGCAAAAAGCCCCGAGCCCGCGGAAAGCCCGGAGCCGGCAGGCAGCGCGGCGCCCGCGGAGGATCCTGCGGAACCGGCTGAGACGCCTGGCGGAGAGCAGACAGCTCAGGCGGATATCCCTGAGGAACCGGTCGCTGTAGAAGAGGTGGCGCAGGAACCGGAGCCACTGGCAGCGGAAGGGGGAGAGCAGGAAGCCATAGGGGAAAATGTGGTGAATCCGGAACTGCATTTTGCTGAGAGCGACGGGCTTTTGCAGCCGATCCCGGGGCAGATCGTGACATTGATCCCTTTCAGCAGAGAGGTCGGCGTATATTTCCAGACACTGGACCACTATAAACGCAGTTACGCGACGGTTCTTTCCGCCGCGGAAGGAACGGTGGTCAGCGCCTGCGCGGAAGGCCAGGTAGTGGATGTGTTTGAAAATGAGGAAATCGGGAATGCGGTCACGATGGAACTGGGAGACGGATACCGAATCACCTACGGCCAGCTGAAAAACATTCAGGCCGCGGTCGGAAGCCATATAAGTGCCGGCGAAGCGTTCGCCATGGTGGCGGCGCCTACCAAGTATTATGTCAGAGAGGGAAGCAACCTTTATCTGAAGCTGACTCATAACGATACCCCTATAGATCCTTCCGGCCTGATGCAGACGGATGCGGTGGCGGAAGAGTGACCGGGGAGACGGAGAGGGAAGGCAAATGTATATACTGGGCGGAGTTATAAAGACCATGGCGGGGGAAGATATCCCGGATGGCTGTATCCACATTGTGGATGGAAAGATAGAGGAGATCGGGCGGCGGGATGAAGTGAGCGTTCATCCCGCCGCCCATGAGCGGGTGATCCAGGTCAGGGATGGGATCATTATGCCCGGTATCATAGAGGCTCACTGCCATATGGGGATCACGGAAGAAAAAAAGGGTATGGAGGGGGATGACTGCAACGAGACGGTGGACCCGATCACTCCCTGGCTGCGGGCCATTGACGCTATCCATACCATGGACGCGGCCTTTGACGATGCGGTGAGGGCCGGCATCACCACGGCGATGATCGGGCCGGGCAGCTCCAACGTGGTGGGCGGCCAATTCGCGCTGCTGAAAACCAGCGGCCGGCGGGTGGATGATTTGATCGTGAAAGCGCCGGCGGCGATGAAGGTAGCCTTCGGTGAAAACCCCAAGGTGAACTATTCCGGACAAAACAAAAGCCCTTCCACCAGGATGGCAATCGCGGGAATGCTGCGGAAGGAGCTGAGCCGTGCAAAGCAATACGCGGCGGACAAGGAAAAAGCCGCAAAGGAGGGCCAGGCTTTTCAGGAGGATTTTACGTTGGAGTGCTGGCTGCCGGTACTGAACCGGGAGATCCCGCTGAAGGCCCATGTGCATCGGGTAGACGATATTTTCACTGCCATCCGGATCGCCCGGGAGTTTGATCTGGACATGACCCTGGATCACTGTTCCGAGGGGCACCTGATCGCGGAAGAGCTGGCGGCGGAAGGGTTTCCCGCTATTGTAGGGCCGGATTTCGCAAGCCGGAATAAGATCGAGGTCCAGAATATGGCTTTTAAGACAGCGGGAATTTTGAACCGCGCCGGTGTCAAGACAGCGATCACTACGGATCATCCGGTGTCCCTGATCCAGGCGCTGCCTCTCTGCGTAGGCATGGCGGTAAAGGCAGGTCTGCCTATGGAGGAAGGCTATAAGGCCATGACGGTCTATGCGGCGGATATCTGCGGCGTCGCGGACAGGATGGGAAGCCTGGAATCCGGTAAAGATGCCAATATCGCCATTTTTGACGGAAATCCCATGGAGGTGTTTACGAAGACCCTGTACACGCTCATCGATGGCGAGATCGTGTATGAGGACGGAAAATAAATTGCTTTCCGGGGAAAATATGATAAAATAGAGAATAAACTGAGAGAAATCCTTTGCTTTGGAGGAATGATTTTGAAAAGATACGACCGATGCTTTCTTCTTTTCGCGGGTGCGCTGCTGGCTGCCTTGCTGGCCGGCTGCGGTTATCGGGCGGAGGAGGAGAGCAGCATAAATCCATATGCGGCAGTGACCAGCATGGAGAAAACGCCGGTGGTGGACTATCCGGTCCCGGAGATGTCCGCCAATGTTCTTGTGGATCTGCGGGGATACCCGGCTTTCGGCAAAAAGAAAGCGGCCCTGAAAGGCAGCAGCCTGCCGGAAACGTTTCGGATCGTGGATGCTGATACGGGAGAGGCCGTGTATCAGGGATCTGTGGGAGATGTGTATTTCGACCAGAAGCTCGGGCTTTACCTGGGAAGCGCGGATTTCAGCGATTTTGCCAGGGAGGGCCGTTATTATCTGGAATGTGACCGGATCGGCATGTCTTATCCCTTTCCGATCCGGGAGCGGTATTACCAGGAACTGCTGGAAGAAAACTGCGGAGGACTTATGGAGGAATGCCGGACGGGAGCGCTGGCCGTGGGGGATGCCGTGAACCTCCTGGTGGCGTTCGAGTGGTACGGCTCTGCCTTCCCGGATGAAAACGGGGATCAGGTGCCGGATTTGCTGGAAGCCCTGAAAGCATGGGTGACGCGCCGGGAAGCCATGGGGGTGGCGGAGGAGGAGACGGAGCTCTACGCGGCCTTTTTGGCGAAATTCGGCTATAATTATCAGGGATATGACAGACAGTATGCAACGGACTGCCTGAAGCGGGCATCCACTGTGTTTGGGCAGGAGGCTGTCTCTTCCGGCCGGGAAGGGGATCGATTCTTTGCCCTGACGGAGCTTTACCGGGCTACCGGCTTGCGGAATTATCGGGCCAAGATCCTGGAATACAAAGGCTTTTTCCAGGAAGACAGGGAATATATAGAGGAGGCGGGGTATCTCTACGGAAGCATGACATATCTGGTGACGCGTCAGTCTGTGGATGTGGAGATGTGCGAGCTTTTTATGGGAAACCTGATGGATCGGGCGGAAGAGATATCGACAGTGTGCGAGGACTGGATCGCCCCGGGCGCGGATGCCGCCCGGGAGGGAGACCCCGCAAAACTGCTGAAGAGCGCTGTCCAGGTGTCATGCGCCAATTACGTTATGAATATTTATCAATATAACAACATTATCGAGGAGTTTCTGCATTATCTTATGGGAGAAAATTTCCAGTCGGAGAGTTTCTATGAGCAGGCTGCGGAACGTTCCGGGTATCTGCTGCTGTTGGCACAGCTTGCCGAAAAGGAGTTGGATCTCCCGCAGAAATAGGAGGTTTACATGAATATTGTTGTGCTGGCAGGGGGGAACAGTACGGAGCGGGACGTATCTCTCAGTTCCGGCAGCATGATTTACCGTGCGCTGAAAAATCTGGGGCACAAGGCGGTTCTTGTGGATGTGTACCTTGGGTATGAGGGAGAGCTGGAGGGGATCTTCGACCGGGACGTGGATTGGGCCGGGCAGGTGGGCGCTATCGGTGAGGAGAGCCCGGATCCCGAGAAGCTGAAAGCGCTCCGGAAAGACGGAGGGAAGCGTTTTTTCGGCCCGAATGTGCTTGAATTGTGCCAGTGTTCGGACGGGGTGTTCCTGGCGCTCCACGGCGCAAACGGGGAGGATGGGAAGATTCAGGCATGTCTGGAGCTTTTGGGAATCCCTTATACGGGAACGGATTTTGTCAGCTCTGCCATGGCTATGGACAAGGGCATCTCCAAGGATATCTTCAGGGCTTATGGCATCCCGACGCCGCCGGGGATCCGGCTGAAAAAGGGAGAAGCGGAAGAGAGGGAAATTCCTTTTCCATGCGTGGTGAAAGCCTGTTGCGAGGGCTCCAGCGTCAGCGTCAGCATTGTGCGGGACCGGAAGGAATACCTGGGCGCAAAGGAGGAGGCTTTCCGCTATGGGGAGGAGATCCTCGTCGAACAGTACATAAAGGGAAGAGAGTTTTCCGTGGGTGTGTTGGATGGCAGGGCGCTGCCTGTGATCGAGATGGTGCCGCAGATGGAATTTTATGACTACAAAGCCAAGTATCAGGCGGGCAGCGCGGTGGAGATCTGTCCGGCGGAGCTGACGGAGGAAAAGACCCGGGAGATGCAGGATATTGCGGAGCGGGTGTTTCAGGCGCTTCGGCTGAAAAGCTACGCCAGGATGGATTTTATCATGGATCCTTCAGGGAAGGTATTCTGCCTGGAGGCCAACACCCTTCCGGGAATGACGGCAACGTCACTTTTGCCCCAGGAAGCGGCGGCAGCGGGGATGGATTTTGACGCGCTGTGTCAGAGAATCTTAGACTATGCCTTTCGTGAGAGAAAGAACTGAGTGAAAGCCGGAGGCGGCTAGTAAGATACCACAGAAAAGAGAGAGGAATCAGAAAGAAAGGCGGGGGCGGAGAATGGAAAGGGATGAGATGCAGCTGACCATAAGCGAGATCGCAAGGGCCTGTGGCGGGAAATTGTTCTGGAAGGACGGGGAAGAAAACGACATGAATGTCACATCTGTGACGCTGGACTCCAGAAAGACTACGCCCGGCGGAGTTTTCCTTGCAGTGCCGGGAGAACATGTGGACGGACATCGCTTTGTGGAGGCCGCTTTTAAACAGGGGATCGCGCTGGCTGTGGTGAGCAGGACGCCGGAGCAGCTGTCCGCTGAGACAGGGGATCCGGCTGGGGCTTGGGGAAATTATGTGCTGGTGGAGGATACGCTGCAGGCCCTTTGCCGGATCGCGGCGTATTACAGGGAAAAACAGAAGATCAAAGTGGTGGGAATTACCGGGAGCGTGGGAAAGACCAGCACCAAAGAGTTTATTGCCGGTGTCCTGGAAAAAGAATTTCGGGTGCTGAAGACAGAGGGGAATTTCAACAATGAGATCGGAGTGCCTCTGACCCTGCTGCGGATCCGGCCCTATCATCAGGTGGCCGTGGTAGAGATGGGGATCAGCGACTTTGGCGAAATGCACCGCCTGAGCTACATGGCAAAACCTGACATATGCGTCATAACAAATATCGGGCAAAGCCACCTGGACAATCTGAGATCCCGGGACGGGATCTTGAAGGCAAAGTCTGAAATTTTTGATTATATGGCGGAAGACGGGGAAGTATGTCTGAACGGGGAAGATGACAAACTGGCCGCCATAGAGCAGATAAAAGGGCGTAGACCGCATTTCTTCGGGTTCGGAGGCGGCCCGGGACAGGAGATACGGATCACGGATGTGGAAGCAAAAGGCTTCCAGGGCAGCGATGCCAGATTGTGGGTGGGGGAAAAATGTGTTCCGGTGCATGTGCCGCTTCCCGGCATCCATATGGTGCTCAATGCGGCGGCCGCAGCCTGTGTGGCATCGATTTTGGGCTTGTCGCCGGAAAAGATCGCGTCCGGAATGGAAGGGGTCGCTCCGGTCAGCGGGCGCAATCATCTGATCTCCCTGAAACGATATACTTTGATCGATGATTGCTATAATGCGAATCCGGCGTCCATGCGGGCGGCCCTGGACCTTCTGTCTCTGGCCGATACGGAAAAGGTGGCGATCCTGGGCGATATGTTCGGGCTGGGCGAGGAAAACGCTCCAAAGCTGCATGCCCAGGTCGGGAGCTATGGGGCAAAGAAGGGGATCGACAGGATCCTCTGTGTGGGAGAACGGAGCCGGTATATGTTTGACGCTGCCTGCGAGCAGGCGGAAGGAACTTGTCAGATCGTCCATTTTCCGAATCTGGAAGCGCTTCTTCAGGCGTTGGGAAAGGAGCGGGAGAAATACGTGCCGGACGGCAGCACGGTACTGCTCAAGGCATCCCACGCCATGGAGTTTGAGAAGGTTTTGGACCTTCTGAAGCGGGAACCGTGACCCGGAAATATTATGAAAATCTTAATCCTTTTCCGGCGGGAGTATGGTATTGTGGTTTCAGCGGACATGGTATAATGATTTTGCGATAGCAAAATCATTGTACCGGAAGCCACCGCTTGGAAAGTAAATGCCGCTGAAGGGAGCGGCGCTTCCTTTCCCGCGCTTGTGGCGTTCTGAAAAGGATTCAGATTTTCCGCCTTTGGGAGCCGCAGATCCCGGGGGCGGGAGCGGAGTGGAAGGCGGATGAGAGAAAAGGTTCTGATCGTGGACGATGAGCGGGAAATCGCGGATCTTGTGACATTATATCTTGAAAATGAAGGGTTTCAGGTCTTTAAGTGCTACAGCGGGCCGGATGCCATGTGCGTCATCAGCCGGGAGCAGCTGGACCTGGCGATCCTGGATGTGATGCTTCCGGGGATAGACGGCCTGGAGATCTGCAGGAGGATCCGGGAAAAGCACAATTATCCCGTGATCATGCTGACGGCCAGGGGAGAGGAGACGGACAAGATCACCGGGCTGACGCTGGGGGCGGATGATTATATGACGAAACCGTTTCTGCCCCTGGAGCTGGTGGCCCGGGTAAAAGCCCAGCTCAGGAGGTACAAGCGTTATAACACAGCGGGAGAGAGGGATGAGGATGTGTTCGAGATATCCGGTCTCCTGCTGAACAGCAGGACTCATGAATGTTTTCTGAACGAAAAACCCTTAAGCCTGACCCCGACGGAATTTTCCATCCTGCGGATCCTATGTGCGAAAAAAGGACAGGTAGTCAGCGCGGAGGAGCTGTTTCATCTGATATGGGAAGATGAGTATTACACGAAAAACAATAATACCATCACGGTCCATATCAGGCATCTGCGGGAGAAAATGGGCGACTCCTTTGAGAATCCGAAGTATATCAAAACAGTTTGGGGGTGCGGGTACAAGATTGAAGGCTAAGACAAGGCTGACGAGGGTAGTGGTGACTGCACTGGCGCTGATAGGGGGCCTGATCCTGTGCAGGATGTTGTTTGTGCTGTTTGACCGTTTTATGAACGGTTTCTTTGTGGACTGGTTTGAGGAACAGTATGTGAACCAGGTTTGGCAGACTCTGGATGAAAATGACCAGGGATATTATTACAGATCCATACGTTGGGGAAGGGTGAAGAGCCTGCTCCTGGAGGTCTTGGTGGTAGTGGTGCTCCTGTGGATCCTGTCTGTGCGGGTGATCTCCATCCTGTACAGCACCTGGCGGGAGCGGAAGGTCCTTCATGCCGCCGGGCAGATGATCGGGGATTACATGCGCCATGACCGGGAGGCAGCGGAGGTGTTCCCGCCGGATTTCGCCGAAGTGTCCATGCAAATGACGGAGATCAAATCCGGTATTTTAAGGCAGGAGCAGCTTCTGCGGGAGGAGACGGGGCGGAAGAATGACCTGATCACATATCTGGCACACGATCTGAAGACGCCGCTGACTTCGGTGATCGGATACATGAGCCTTCTGGAGGAGGCTCCGGATATGCCGCCGGAGCAGAAGGCCCGGTATGTGCATATCGCGTTGGACAAGGCCCTGCGCCTGGAGCGGCTTATCAATGAATTTTTTGAGATCACCCGGTACAATTTCCAGCAGATCGTGCTGGAGCGCGAGACATTGGATCTTTCCTTCCTGCTGGTACAGCTGAAGGATGAATTTTATCCCATACTGTCTGCCCACGGCAACCGCCTCCGGCTGGAAAACACGGAGGGGCTTGTGATCCTGGGGGATGGGGAAAAGCTTGCGCGGGTGTTTAACAATATCCTGAAAAACGCGGTTGCCTACAGCTATCCCGATACGGAGATCCTGATCCGATGCGAAAAGGGAGAGAATACCCTGCGGATCTGTTTTCAGAACAGAGGGAGGACCATCCCCCGGCAGAAGCTGGACGCCATCTTTGAAAAATTCTTTCGGCTGGATGAAGCCAGAAATTCCAACACCGGCGGCGCGGGCCTGGGCCTTGCTATTGCCAGGGAGATCGTCCTCCTGCACGGAGGCACGGTTACGGCGGAGAGCGCGGACGAGGTGACGGTATTTACTGTTGAGCTGCCAGATGCCGCAGATGTATGGAAGCAATAGAAAAACAAGCGCCCGCATTACCCTTGGGGATGCGGGGAAGGCTGAACGGATAGACAATGATCCCGATCAGGAGGTAGGAAGATGGGAACAATCTGGTATGAACATCCCGCCGGAAAGTGGGAGGAAGCGCTGCCGGTGGGAAACGGGCGGCTGGGAGTGATGATTTTCGGAGGAAGGCGGACGGAGCGGATCGCGCTGAATCAAGACAGCATCTGGTACGGAGGGCCTGTTGACCGCGTGAATCCGGATGCGAGGGAAAATCTGGATAAGGTGCGCAGCCTGCTGCTGGCGGGGAAGATCCCTGAGGCGGAGGAACTGCTCTGCCTTGGGTTTTCCGGCACACCCCAGAGCCAGAGGCCGTATCAGGCGCTGGGAGACCTGGAGCTTTTTTACCGGGAGACGGAACAGGAAAGCGCCCTCTCTGACGTACCCTATCGGCGGGAATTGGATCTTGAGAGAGGGATCGTGACGGAAGTCAGCGGAACCGGTGAGCGGAGGATGGAGAAGGAATATTTCGCGTCTTTTCCTCACGGGGTGATCGCGGTCAGGCTTTTTGCTCCGGAGGGAAGGATTTCCATGGATGCCCGCCTGAGCAGAAAGCGGTTTTATGACCGGGCCGGGAAATTGGATGATAACACCATCTACATGGACGGCAGCCTGGGGCAGGGAGGCGTCTCCTGGATGGCGGCGGCCCGGGCGGTGCAGACGGGGGGCAGCTGCAGGGTAATAGGGGAGCATCTTGTGGTCAGGGGAGCGAGGGAAGTCATTCTGTATCTTGGATGCGAGACCTCCTTTTACGAAAAAGGATTCCGGCAGGCGCTGAGAGACAGGCTTGACAAGGCTTCCAGGGCGGGGTATGAGGAAGTGAAGCGGCAGCATGTGGCCGACCATCAGGCCCTGTTTGGCAGAGTTTCGCTGCAGATCGGTGAAGATGACGGGCGTCCTGTGGAACAGCAGTTTCGGGATGGCGCGGAGAATGGTTTCAGCGGCTCCTTTGCGGCCTTGTATTTTCAATATGGACGGTACTTGCTGATGGCTTCCAGCCGGCCGGGCAGCCTGCCCGCCACGCTGCAGGGGATCTGGAACGAAGCGATGGAACCCTGCTGGGATTCCAAATACACGATCAATATCAACACGGAGATGAATTATTGGCCGGCGGAGATGTGCGGCCTGGCGGAATGTCACCTGCCCTTGTTTGACCATCTGTTTCGGATGTGGGAGAACGGCCGCCGCACGGCAGGGGAAATGTATGGCTGCAGGGGATTTGTGGCTCATCACAACACGGACATATGGGGAGACTGCGCGCCTCAGGATATCTATGTCCCGGCCACTTACTGGGTGATGGGGGCGGCATGGCTGTGCACTCATATCTGGAGGCATTATCTTTATACCTGTGACCGGGAGTTCTTAAAGAAAATGTATCCCATATTGGAGGATGCGGTGCTGTTTTTCCACGATTTTCTCATGGAAGTGGACGGGAATCTTATGACATGCCCCTCCGTTTCCCCGGAAAATACCTACATCCTGCCGGACGGCGTCAGGGGCTGTATGGGCGCAGGATCTACTATGGATAACGAGATCCTGCGGGATCTGATGGAAGGCTACCTGAGCGCCTCCGAAGTCCTGCAGGTGAAGTCGCAGATGGTGGAGGACACCAAAAAGATCCTGGAGAAGATCCCCGGGCTCAGCATTGGACGGCACGGCCAGATCATGGAGTGGCGGGAGGACTATGAAGAGCAGGAGCCGGGACACCGTCATATTTCCCACCTGTACGCGCTGCATCCCTCCTGGCAGATCACCCCGGATAAGACGCCGGAACTGGCGGAGGCAGCGGAAAGGACTCTGGAGCGGAGGCTGGCTTACGGAGGCGGCCACACGGGATGGAGCTGTGCCTGGATCGTCAACTTTTACGCCAGGCTGGGCCGGGGGGAGAAAGCGCTGGAAAACCTGAACCGCCTCTGGAGCCGGTCCACTTTTACGAACCTGATGGACAATCATCCCATGGGAAACGGTTTTGTGTTTCAGATCGACGGGAATCTTGGCGCCACCGCGGCGATTGCTGAAATGTTGGTGCAGAGCGACCCGGACCGGGTGATCCTCCTGCCGGCCCTGCCGAAACAGTGGCGGGAGGGCTGCGTCAGGGGGCTCACCGCGGTGGGCGGGATCCTTGTGGATCTGAGCTGGAAAGAGGGAAAAATGACGGAGTGTGTTGTATGCTCTCCCCGAGACGCGGAGAGGGTGTTTCGGTATGGGGAGATGAGCGTGACATGCGGGCTGCAGGCGGGAAGACGCTGCGCCCTGACTTTCTAGGACGGATAAGGAACGCCTGAAAATTTATGCTTTCTTAGGAAATGAAAAAGAAAATATTAATTTGTGCGCGGTTCCCTGCTCTTATCATAGATGGCATAAGAGAGGGAGGGATGATGATGCGCACACGGAAAAGGAAAAATCAGGCGGCCCGAGTCCTGGGATACGAAGCATTGATCATACTTTGCGGATTGGTTATCTGGCGGCTGGAGGCCGGCAGGAGGGAAGAGGATCTGCAGCTTCCGGACAGGCTGGAGCCGATCGTGTTGTCCGAGGAGGTGAAAGGGATACCCGCGGGAGCGGTAGAGCTGGATACGCTTTACAGTCCCTTTGCTGTCCTGGTGGATGGGGAGACAGGGGAGATCCTGGCGGAAAGGGCAGGGAAGGAGCGAATGTATCCCGCGTCTATGACCAAGCTGATGACGGCACTGGTTGCGGTGGAGCATACGGAGGATTGGGATGAGACGATAGAGATCCCGCAGGAAATATTTTCAAAACTCTATTTGGAACATGCTTCCTTGGCGGGATTTGAACCAGGCGAGCACGTGACGCCGGAGGATCTTTTATATGGAATGCTGCTTCCGTCAGGGGCGGAATGCTGTACCACCTACGCGCTCTATCTCGCCGGAGATGAAGAGACGTATGTGGAGTGGATGAATCGGAAAGCGGAGGCTCTCGGCATGGAAGATACTCATTTTACCAATACAGCGGGGCTGCACGACGAAAAACATTATTCCACCGCGGAGGACATGGGGATTTTGCTGAGGTATTGCCTGCAAAATGAAACTTTGAGGAAGGTCCTGACCACAGAAAGGTTTCAGACGGCTCCCCGGGAGCAGCATCCGGACGGGCTGGAAATGGAAAGCACTTTATTTCAGCCCATAGAGCAGGACGAGAACCTTGTGATACAGCGGGAGGCCCTGCGGAACAAGGGAGTGGTACTGCTGGGAGGCAAAACCGGATATACTTCCCAGGCAGGGCTATGCCTGGCAAGCTTTGCGGAGGTAAACGGAAGGGAGTACCTTCTGGTGACAGCGGGAGCGGAGGGAGACCATTATACAGCCCCCTATCATATACAGGACGCCCTGCGGGTATATGGGCAGATCGCGGACGCTGCGCCCTGACTTTCTAGGACGGATAAGGAATGCCGTCAGCCCGGGTAAAATTCCTTTTTCAGCTGGAAGTACCGCTCTGATATAATGCCGCTTACGTAGCTGCCGAGATTTCTCTTCACTTCTTTCTCCAGCCTGTCGATATAGATGGGCTCCTGGAACTCAATGACGACCCGTGCCCTGCGGATCTTGGGCATGTGGTCTTCAAATACGCCGGCGGAATTGACGATGACCATTGGGATAACCGGTACGCCGCCTTTTTCCGCGATCTTGAAGCTGCCATCGTGGAAGGGGAGAAAGGTATCGTTGACTTTATTGCGCGTACCTTCCGGAAAAATGCAGAGGGAAATTCCCTTTTTGACTTCCTCCGCGCCCTTGAGTATGGTCTTCAATCCTTCTTTTATATTGTCTCTGTCCAAAAACAGGCAGTGTATATTTTTCATCCATAGGTTCAGGAGGGGCCATTTCCGCATTTCCAGTTTTGCCACATAGCCTGTGACCCGGGGAAAAGCGGAGCAGGTAAGGACGATGTCAAAATAACTGCGGTGGTTGCCCACATAGAGAACGGCAGTGTCCTTCGGGATGTTTTCAAGCCCCCTGACGATCAGGTCGGTGCCGGCCAGCTTTGTGATACAGCGAAACCCCCAGCCTACGATGGCCTTTGAACTTCTGTCCTTTAAGCCCGGATCCTTCTTTCCGATTATCCACTCTATAAAAAGGACAGGGATGGAAAGAAGGAGATATAACAGGAGATAAATCACAATTATAATAAAACGAATCATATCTATTCTCCAATTCTTAATTCTTGGATTTCTTCCCGAGGGTGATGGGCCAAGCCGGCCCTGATTGCCCCGCGCCATGCCTGCGGGGCGCAGAGCCAGGGAAGCGTTGCTATAATCTTATCATAAATTTTTTTGCGTGTACATAGAATAGAGCAAAAGAACAAAGGTTAATGCGGGGAAACAGTGAAAAAAAGGGAAAAAAGAAGATCCAGTGCCAAAATGCTGTTGTGTGTGATCCTGACGGCCTGCGTGACATTCCTGGCCGGCTGTACCTTTCTGAGCGAGGAGACGATCAAGCTCCGGGATCTTGATTTTACTGTGCTCAGTGAAGAAAAAATACCGAAGGAGCTTCTGAATGTCATAGAGGAGAAGAAAGGTCTGCCCTTCCAGATCACATACAGCGACAACGAATTTCTCTACATATGCGTGGGATATGGGGAACAGGAGACAGGCGGATACAGCATTGCGGTGAACGAGCTTTATCTGACGGAGTCCAATATCTGTGTCAATACAAGCCTGCTGGGGCCGGATGCCTCGGAAAAGGAGAACAAGACGCCTTCCTACCCCTATATTGTTTTAAAGACGGAATATCTGGACCAGACAGTCATTTTTGAGTAAAGGTGATTTCGGGCGGCCCCGCCGCAGATGAGGATTTTGGGGAACAGGGACTTTCTCGATTCTTAAAAGGCTATGACAGCGATGTTGTAGTCTTTTTTTCGTCCAAACAATATCCCTGCTGTCGGTCGGGGAAAATGTCGGTCAGGGAAAAAGCACTTTCTCTTTAAAGCGCAACAACGGAAGTTGGACGTTGCGCAAATTATGGGAACATTTGTCAGAATCACTATAGTTGTTGTCTGAAATTTTGGATAGATAGTGCATTGACCACAAAAATGGACAGGAATATAATAAAAACATAGCAAATAGGCACAAAAAACAGTTTGTGAGGTGCTACTTTGCGCAACAAAGTGCGCAACGAACGGAGGCGGGACATTGAACAACAAAAAAGGCGTAAAAGGGTTCTTTAAAAAGGCTTACAAGTATCGGGCGTTTCTGCTGATGCTTTTGCCTGCTGTGGTGTATACGCTGGTATTTGCGTATTACCCTATGACAGGCGTGGTCCTTGCATTTAAAAAGTACAATTTTTCCGGCGGTATCTGGGGAAGCCCCTGGAACGGGATAGAGAATTTCAAGTTTTTCTTTCAGTCCGGCCAGGCCGGCCTGGTGACCAGGAATACGGTGCTCTATAATGTAGCCTTTATCATTATCAACACTGTGACCCAGATCGCGGTAGCCATCCTGCTGACAGAGATCCGCGGAAAGCATTTCCGCAAGGTATCCCAGTCCCTGATGTTCCTGCCTTACTTTATATCCTGGGTCATCGTGGGCGTCATGGCGTTCAATATCTTCAGTTCCGATTACGGCTTTCTGAATCGGCTGATCACAGCCCTGGGAGGAGAGAAGATAGCCTTTTACACAAAGCCGAAGGCATGGCCCTTTATCCTGGTGTTCTTTAATCTGTGGAAGGGCGTGGGCTACGGTTCCGTCATGTATCTGGCAGCCATCATGGGAATCGATACCTCTATTTACGAGGCGGCGGCCATCGACGGGGCGAACGTGTTCCAGAGGATCTTTAAGGTGACCATCCCCATGATCATGCCTACCACCATTATCCTGTTCCTGCTCTCCATAGGAGGCATCTTCAAGGGTAACTTCGATATGTTCTACAATCTGGTGGGAACCAACGGCCTGCTCTACAATTACACGGATGTGATCGACACGCTGACGTTCCGGGCCTTGGTGACGAATAACAACTACGGCATGTCGGCGGCGGTGGGCCTGTTCCAGTCGGTGCTGTGCTTTATCACAGTGGTGCTGGTGAACAAACTGGTGGGACGCTACGACAAGGACTATACACTGTTTTAGGAGGGCGTAGAAGATGGCAGCTGAGAGAAGTCATTTGGGTAAAGTGAGAAAGGGCAGGGATGTGATCGCCCTGAATATCATAGCATATGGGTTTTGCGGGCTTGTGGCGCTTTTGTGCCTGGTGCCGTTTTTGATGGTGCTGGCGGGGTCTTTCTCCTCGGAGCAGGCCATCACTCAGAACGGTTTCAGCCTTCTGCCCCAGGATTTTTCCCTGGAGGCGTACAAGACGGTGTTCCGGGAGCCCATGGTGGTGGTGCGGGCTTACGCCACGACCATCGGCCTGACGATAGCGGGAACCGTCCTGGGCCTGTGCCTCCAGACCATGACGGCCTATGTGCTGGCAAGAAAGGAATTTGAGTGGAGAAATGCATTTTCTTTCTTCTTCTATTTTACCACTTTGTTCAGCGGCGGACTGGTGCCCTACTATATCCTGATCAACCAGACCCTGAACTTGCGGGATTCCTACCTGGCGCTGCTTCTGCCCCTGTTGTTCAGCGTGTACAATCTGCTGATCATGAAGAGTTATATCCTGGGTATCCCGGATTCCTTGATCGACGCGGCGAAGATCGACGGCTGCGGGGAGTTCAGGACCCTGGTGCAAGTGGTGGTGCCCCTGATCAAACCGGCGCTGGCCACGGTGGGGTTATTTATCGCGCTGGCTTACTGGAACGACTGGTACAACGCCATGCTTTACATCAAGACGGAAGAGAAGTATCCCCTGCAGTATTTCCTGTACCAGCAGGTGAACAATATCGAGGGTTACAAGAAACTGATCGCCAACGGCAGCGTCAGCAGCGCGGTGGTAAGTTCCGTGAACCTGCCTACCCAGACATTAAAGATGGCCCTGACCATCGTGGTGACGGGTCCTATCGTGCTGGCATATCCTTTTGTGCAGAAGTATTTTGTACAGGGCATTACTATTGGGGCGGTAAAAGGCTGAAACCTGCAAAGCCTGCACTGTTCCCTGAGGCTGGTAAATATTATATTTACATACATTTTTAAAGGAGGTAAGTTATGAAAAAGAACATGAAAAAAGCAACGGCACTTTGCTTAAGTGCGGCGATGGCTGTGGGTCTGCTTACGGGCTGCGGCTCCGGTGATTCCGGAAGCGCAGGCGGTTCTTCGACAGGCGGCTCCACGGACGGGGGGGCAGTTGCGGCAGGAGAGGTGGATCTCTCCGAACCCGTGGAACTGACCATGTATCTGCTGGGTGACAAGTCTGCGGACTTTGACGAGGTCTATGCGGAAATCAACAAGATCCTGGCGGAGAAGCTGAACACCACGGTAAAGGTGGAATTTCTTAGCTGGGGCGAGCATGACACGAAGTATTCCCTGCTGTTCGGCGGCGGAGAGGATTTCGACCTGATCTTTACCGCGTCCAGCTGGGGCCATTATGAATCCACTGTGGCTATGGGCGGCCTGTATCCTCTGAGCGAGGAATTTATCCAAGCCTACGCTCCCGACATCTGGAATGTAGTGCCTGAACTGGCGTGGGATCAGGCGAAGATCGACGGCACCATCTACATGGTTCCCAACTATCAGAACGAGTTCGGGCAGGATGTGCTGGCAGTGCGCGGCGACTTGATGGAGGAGTACGGTATCAGCCAGATCACTAACTGGGATGAGCTGATGGAGTTTTATAAGGCATGTGCGGAGCATGGCCAGTATGCAAGCCAGGGCGGCCCTTGGTACCAGTATTTCCAGGCGCAGGGCTTCAGCGTTACCGGCGGTGCGCCCCAGGGCGGAGAGCTGATCTTGTACAAGACCCAGGATCCCGAGGATCTGAATTTCTATTATCTGCTTGACTGGGACGGCTTTACAGACTACTGCCATCAGATGAAGGAGCTGGCGGATATGGGCGCATGGTCTCAGGATGTGCTCAGTTCCAGCGATGAGAGACAGACCGGCCTGCTCACCGGCAGGGCTGCGGCAATGGCATGGAACCTGGGAAGCTGCAAGACCTATGCAAAGCAGGCTAACACAGAGCATCCCGAGTGGAACGTGACTCTTGTGGATCCCGTGTCCGCATGGCCCAAGAAGGTAAATTCCTATATCAACAACGGCATGGCCATCAATGCCGCAAGCAAAAACAAAGAAAGAGCTATGATGGTGCTCAATGAGTTCTACACCAATCCTACCATCAATGACATGACCCGCTTCGGCATCGAGGGCAAGCACTGGGAGGCAGTGGGAGACGATCAGTATAAGACTCTGGAGGCTTCTTCCGGATTCGGCGTTGATTCCAACTGCAACTGGGGCTGGATGAACAATGAGATTAAGAGGACCGAGTACATTGAGGACAGGACTGCAGTGGACGATACCTACGACGCGATGCTGGAAGCATGGGACAACAACGTAAAGCCTGATCATATCTACGACGGCTTCAACTTTGACCGCACACCGGTGGAGACTCAGGCGTCCGCAGTGGAGGCCGCGCTGGGTACATATTACAGCCCTCTTGTCAACGGGCTGGTGGATGACGTGGATGCTTCCATAGAGCAGCTTCGCGCCGACCTTGAGAGCGCAGGCATCCGGGATGTGATCGCGGAGATGGAGCGGCAGGCTGCGGAGTATGTGGCTTCCAAACAGTAAAAAATGAAAGTATTACAGGAATGTAAAAAGGGGCTGCTGCCTTGTGCGGCGGCCCTGTTTTTCAGGGGAAAAAGGGGTGCCGGCCGCATGTGCGCCGGGCAGTATGTCCGGGTACGGAAACGAAGAGGGAGAGTTTATGACATTAGAGAAAATAGCGCAGGATCTGGGCGTTTCTAAGAGTACGGTGTCCCGGGCGCTGTCCGGGAAAGGGCGGATCGGGGATGCCACGAGAAAAAGGATCCGGGAATACGCGACGGCTATGGGAGCCCATGAGGCAGGAAAGCCCGGGAAAAGGACATTTACGGGAAATCTGGGAGTGGTGCTGCCGGCGGATGTCTACGTGAGCGGCGCACCTTTCTTTCAGGAGTGTATCCTGGGTATCTGCGAGACCGCAAGCTTTCTGGACTATAACGTGTTAATCACCACTGCCACGCCGGAGAATGTGGACGGCATCAGGAGCCTGGTGGAGAAGGAGAAGGTGGACGGGGTGATCCTCACCAGGAGCCTGGAGAACGACAGGGCTCTGCAATACCTGACGGAGGCCGGGTTCCCGACGGGGCTTACGGGACAGACGCCAAGGCCGGGGATTATCCGTGTGGATACGGACAATGAGATGGCGGCCGAGAACCTTGTCTCTTTGCTGCTGGGGAGGGGATACCGGCATTTTGCGCTGGTGCTGGACGATATGGAGTATATGGTGAACAAAAGCCGTTATCGTGGCTTTTGCAACGCACTGGCCAGACACGGCCTGGATCCGGAAAAGCAGATGCTCCTGTTTGGGCCGTTAAAGGTGGATATGCTGGACTCCGTCATTGGAAGTATGCTCTCCCGGCGGGTCCAGTGTGTGATCTGCGGGGATGACATTATCTGCACCCGGTTCATGTCCTGCCTGCAGGCGGAAGGGTATCGGATCCCTAGGGATATCGGGGTGGCTTCGCTGTTTGACAGCCCGAACCTGGACTGCTTTACGCCCTCTGTCACGACGGTCAGGGTATCCGCCAGGCAGGTGGGGAATGTGATCAGCCGCCAGATGATCCATTCCCTCACGGGAAAGGAATATCAGGAGGAGACCATCGTGGATTATGAGATCCTGATGCGCAGATCTACAAATGTGACACTTTAGGGGAAAGAGGACAGTATCAGCCTGACCCTTGCAAGGAGCGCCGGATGTACCGGGCTGGAAAGGGAGAAGGATGGACTTTTAGGGAGAGACGCAGGATATGGGGGAATATCATTTTGAATTTTATCACGGTATGGATATATCGTTCCTGCCCCAGCAGCTGGATCAGGGGATGCGGGTGTACGACAGGGACGGAAAGGAGACGGAAGTCTTTGCGCTTTTAAAAAAGTACGGTGTGAACGCGGCGCGTCTGCGCCTTTGGCACACGCCGGAGAACGTGAAGGAATCCGGGGGATACTGTAACCTGAAGCACACGCTTCAGATGGCGGAAAAGATCCGGGAAAGCGGCATGAGTTTCCTGCTGGATTTTCATTACTCGGATTTCTGGGCGGATCCCGCCAACCAGAAAAAGCCGGCGGCCTGGGCGGGGCTTAACCGCCATGAGCTGGAGGAGGCGGTGTACACGTACACCAGGGATACCCTGAGGGCCTTTGACGCCCAGGGAACTTTGCCGGACATGGTGCAGATTGGAAATGAGATCCGCAGCGGCCTGTTGTTCCCGGAGGGGGAACTGCCGGATTTTCAAGGAATGACGGCCCTTGTAAACGCGGGGATCCAGGGAGCCAGGGATGCGGCGGGGCCGGAACGGATGAAGGTGATGATTCATCTGGATCAGGGAGGCAGGTATGACTGGCTTAAAGGATGGTTCCAAGGGGCCATGGAGCAGGGGCTTCTGGACTTTGACCTGATCGGCCTGTCCTATTATCCTTTCTGGCACGGCACATATATGGATCTGAAGAATTCCATGACCCGGCTGCTTGCGGATTATGGGAAGCCTATTTTCATCGTGGAGAACGCATACGCCTGGCGCAGCAGCGAAAGAGGCTTTATCGATGAGCAGCAGATCCGGCTCAGCGGCCTGCCCGCTTCCCCGGAGGGCCAGCGCAGGGAGCTGGAGGCAGTGATGCACCTGATCGCGTCGCTGCCGGATCATATGGGGAAGGGGCTCTACTACTGGGAGCCGCTGTGCGTTCCCGTGCCGGGACAGGGCGGCTGGGCGGAAAACATGGGGCTTTTGGATGAAAAGGGGAGGATTCTGGAGGGGATCCTGGCCTTTGGACGGAGCAGGGAGGAGATGGAGCGGGAGCCGGAGGGCTTCCGGGAACTGACCGGCATCCAGGAGACGGAGGAGACGCTTCCCGTAGAGCGGCAGGGAGAAAACCTGTTGGAAAACGGAGATTTTTCCAGAGGAATGGCGTGCTGGCGGACGGAGACGCAAGAGGAGACGGCCCAGGCGGAGCTCACGCCTGCGTGGGAAGAGGGGAAGCGCCAGCCCCGGACACTGCGGATCCAGGCCCGGCGGAATTTCCGGTTCACATTAAGCTGCAGGGCAGAAATCCCGGAGGATGGCTGTTACAGCCTGTTTGTGGAACTTAAGGGCGTGGACACTACGGGGGTGGACGTGAGGCTCTTTGTGGAGAGCGGCGGAAAGCGATGGGAGACGGTGATCCACCCGGCGGAACATGCCTGGCTTGTGTATGAGGTCCGGGATGCGGTCTGCAGCGGGGGAGAAGCCGTTGTGGGTATTCAGATCCTGGCGCCGCCCCTTTACGTAGCAGTCAGGAACTTCTGCCTTGTCAGAAGGTAAGGGAACAAAACGCTTTTTTCGCTGACGGGATGAGATGGCGAAAGGGCTGCTACGCCGCAAAAACGCAAAGCGAATACGTTCGCTTGGAATGGAGGTCTGTATGGGAACAGAGTACACTTATGACAGTCAATGTCTTTATAGGGACGGAAAGCCTTGGTTTCCGGTGATGGGAGAAATGCATTTTACCAGGTACAGAAAAGAGCTGTGGGAGGAATCCCTGCGGAAAATGAAAGCGGGCGGCGTCAGCATTGTGTCCACTTATCTGATCTGGATCCACCATGAGGAGGAGCAGGGAAACTTTGATTTTACCGGCTGCAGGGATCTGAGGTCCTTTTTGGAGCTGTGTAAAAAGGTGGAACTGAAGGTGTTTCTGCGGCTGGGCCCCTGGGTTCACGGGGAAGTGCGAAACGGGGGATTTCCGGACTGGCTGGTGAAGCTGGAGCGGGAGGGGATTGCCGTCCGCAGCAACGACGAGACATATCTGGGTTATGTAAGGAGATTCTGGAGCCGGGTCTACGAGCAGGCAAAAGGGATGATGCACGAAGACGGAGGCCCCGTTATCGGCGTACAGATCGAGAACGAATACGGCCATGTGGGCGGACTGCGGGGAGAGGAGGGAGAAGCTCATATGAGGACCCTGCAGGCATTGGCGGAGGAATTGGGCTTTCGGGTTCCTCTGTACACTGCCACAGGCTGGGGCGGGGCTGTGATCGGAGATGCGCTGCCGGTGATGGGAGGTTACTGCGATGCACCCTGGGATCAAAGCGTAAAGGAGCTATCCGCCAGCACAAACTATATTATCAGCCATGAGCGCAACGACGCGCTGATCGCCTGCGACCATCATGTGGAGGGCGCGGTGACCTTTGACGAGTCTAAATTCCCGTATCTCACGGCGGAACTGGGGGGAGGCATTCAGGTCACGGCCCACAGGAGACCTGTGGGAACGGGAAAGGATATCGGCGCCATGTCAACCGTAAAGCTGGCCAGCGGAGCCGCCCTCCTGGGTTATTACATGTATCACGGCGGCAGCAACCCCGAGGGAAAACTTTCCACCCTGCAGGAGAGCCGCGCCACAGGATATGCCAATGATCTGCCTGAGATCAACTATGATTTCAACGCTCCCATCAGGCAGTATGGCTCTATTTCGGACAGCTATAGGGAGGTCAGGCTGCTGGCACAGTTTTTGGAGGATTTTGGCGAGGATTTGGCGGCGTTGCCCGCCAGCATCGACCCGGATGGTGTGAAGCCGGAGGATATGCACACGCTTCGGAAATCCGTAAGGCATGATGGCCGGCACGGGTATGTGTTTTACAATAATTATGTGCGGAACCGGACTATGGACGCCCATGAGGGGGTGGTCTTTACCGGCCCCTGCGAGGATGGGGATGTGGTGTTTCCCAAGACGGATATTCCCGGCGGCACATTCGGATTCTTTCCTTACCATATGCGCCTTGGGGAAGCGGAACTGGTGTCTGCCCTTGCCACCCCGCTGTGCCGGATCCATGATAAGGACGGGGAGGTGTTTGTCTTTTACGGGGATCAGGAGCCATGCTTTTCCTGGAAGGGAGGGAAGGCAGCACGAGTGCTGCATCTGACCCGACAGCAGGCATTGAACGCCTGCAAACTCATGCTGGACAGGGAATACCTGGTATTGGCGGATAACTTTGTCTGGGAAGAGGACGGAAAGCTGAAAGCCGTGGGAGGGGAAGAGACCAGGATTTTGTCCTATCCGGCATTTACCGAAACGCCGGAAGGGTTTTCGCCTGCGGGTACGGAGGGCAGCTTCGCGGCATATGTGAGAAAACGCGGCGAAAGAGCCGCCGTAACCTTTCGGGAGTCTGGACGCGGCGTCAGGCCGGCGGGCGAAAAGGCGGATTCCTCCGTGCCGGGGGAGGCGCTTATGGAGAAAGAGAGAGCGTGGACGGAATACCGGGTGAAGATTTCCTATCCTGAAAAGCTGCGGGGGCAGGACCGCATTGAGGGGCGCGATACCTGGCTGTGGATCAGCTACAGCGGATTCGGCATGGAGATCCTGGCCCAGGGACAAAAGCTGAACGATCATTTTTACACAGGACAGAAGGTGCCGGTGAGCCTCGGATATTTTGACTTTCCGGAGGAACTTGTGATCCGGGTGTACGCACTGTATGAGGAGGATTGGGTCTATCTGGAAAAATGGCCCCCTCTGACGGACGGCAAGGTGTGCAGCCTGGACGGCCTGGACTTGACGGAAGAATATAGATAGGGTGTTTAGGGCGGGGGCAGCTTCCCGGGCAAATGACCGGCTTGCTGATTGCTTTTGGCAGCTTTGTTATAGCGTTGCTTGCCTTTCTCGACAGAGACAAGGATCACAAGCCTTTTGTATTTGCGAATGGCGCGGAATGAGCTGTTATCATAAAATGGCGCTTCGCCGGCTGCGGCTCTTTCTTTTTTTCTCGATCCATGTTACACTGTATAAAACATAAGTTGCAGGAGGCGTTTATGCTGCTGATCAAAAATGGTTATATGATGGATCCGAAATCCGGGAAAGACGGCAACTATGATATATTGACGGAGAAAGACCGTATCCAGAGGATTGGGAAAAGCCTCGTTCCGCCTGCCGGCTGTAAGGTGATCGACGCGGAGGGCCTGCTGGTGGCGCCGGGCCTGGTGGATGTGCATGTGCACTTCCGGGAGCCGGGATTTCCCGAGAAGGAGGACATTACCACAGGGGCGGCCGCCGCGGCAAGGGGCGGTTATACCACGGTTGTGATGATGGCAAATACAAAGCCTGCCGTAGATAATAGCGAGACCCTTCATTATGTGCTGAAACGGGGAAAGGAGACAGGGATCCATGTATATGCCTGCGCCAATGTGACCATGGGGATGGAGGGAAAGGAGCTCACGCCGATGAAAGAGCTGGCTGCTCTTGGCGCGGCCGGATTTACCGACGACGGGGTCCCGCTTCTGGATGAGGCCCTCGTCCGAAAGGCCATGGAGGAAGCGGCGGCGCTGGATCTGCCGGTCAGCTTTCATGAGGAAGATCCGAGGCTGATCTCGGAGAACGGCATCAACAGGGGAGAAGCAAGCAGGCTGCTGGGAATCGGAGGCTCGCCGAGAGAGGCCGAGATCACGCTGGTGGAGCGGGATCTGAAGATGGCCCTGGAGACGGGGGCCAGCATCAATATTCAACACATCAGCACAGCGGAGAGTGTGGAGCTTGTGCGCCGTGCCAGGGAAAAGGGAACCAATATACATGCCGAGGCTACCCCGCACCATTTTACACTGACGGAGACGGCGGTGGCGGAGTACGGCTCCATGGCCAAGATGAATCCTCCGCTGCGCACAGAGGCGGATCGGATGGAGATCATAAAGGGATTGGTAGACGGCACTATCGATATGATCGCCACTGACCATGCGCCCCATACTGCGGAGGAGAAGGCAAAACCCATCACGCAGGCGCCCAGCGGCATCATCGGGCTTGAGACGGCGTTGGCGCTGGGGATCACGGAACTGGTGGACAAGGGATATCTGACGATGTGCCAGCTTTTACGCCTTATGAGCACTAATCCGGCTGCGCTGTACCATCTGGATGCGGGATACCTGGAGGAGGGAGGCCCGGCGGATTTGGTGCTTATCGACACTTACGGCACGGTAGTTCCCGGTGGGTATGCCTCCAAAGCGTGTAACTCGCCCTTTACCGGCTGGAAGCTGAAGGGCAGGGTGGTAAAGACCATCGCCTCCGGCGTGGAAGTGTACGGTACAAGGAAATAGGCGGAGGGAACAGATGCCGCCCGGGAACCGATCCGGGAAATGAGCAGGATAAATAATGAAGAAAGGATATGTTCGATGAAACAGAAGCAGACAGCAAGGGTGATCTCCCAGCGGGAGCTGGCTCCCGGAATCTTGGATATGTGGCTGGATACGGAGCTGGCCGTCCAGGCCCGGCCGGGCCAGTTCCTCAATCTGTATACGAAGGATAAGAGCCTTCTGCTGCCACGGCCCATCAGTATTTGTGAGGTCAGGGAGGACGGAAGGGCTTTGCGCATGGTATACCGCATTGTGGGGAAGGGAACCGGAGAATTTTCGCGATATCGGGAAGGAGATCCCATAGAGATCCTCGGGCCCCTGGGAAACGGGTTCCCTTATGAGAAGTCCGTGGGAAAGAAGGTGTTTCTCATGGGAGGCGGCATCGGGATCCCGCCCATGCTGGAGCTGGCGAAGCGGCTGAAAGCGGAAAAGCAGATCGTATTGGGCTATCGGAACGGCGATCTGTTTTTGGGAGAGGATCTGGAAAAATATGGAAGGGTATTTGTGGCGACTGAGGACGGCAGCGCGGGAACGAAGGGGAATGTCATGGATGCGGTCCGGGAGAATGGGCTGGAAGCGGAACTGATTTATGCCTGCGGCCCCCTGCCCATGCTCAGGGCGGTCAAGGCATTTGCGGCGGAGAGGGGCATCCCCGCCTATATTTCTCTGGAGGAGCGTATGGCCTGCGGCGTGGGAGCCTGCCTGGGCTGTGTGGTGAAGACGAGGGCGGTTCATCCCCATACCAATGTGAATAATGCGAGGATCTGTACGGATGGACCGGTTTTTGAGGCCGGAGAAGTGGAGATATAAGAGGAGGAAAGGACGGAGTGTGCGCGGAGAGACACAGGGGGTAAGGGAATGAACACACAGACAACGATAGCGGGAGTGACATTGAAAAATCCGGTGATGACAGCATCGGGCACCTTTGGATCCGGGATGGAATATTCGGAATACCTGGATCTGAACCGTCTGGGCGCTGTAGTGACCAAGGGAGTGTCCAATGTGCCCTGGCCGGGGAATCCCACTCCGAGAGTGGCGGAAGTCTACGGAGGGATGCTGAATGCCATCGGTCTTCAGAATCCAGGACTGGATGTTTTTCGAAAGCGGGATCTCCCTTTTCTGGAACAGTTTGATACCAAGGTGATCGTGAACGTCTGCGGAAAGACGGTGGAAGATTATGTGGCGGTAGTGGAACAGCTGGGGGAGGAAACCTCTGTGGCGATGCTGGAGATCAATGTCTCCTGCCCGAATGTTAAGGAGGGCGCTATTGCTTTCGGCCAGAAGACGGAGGCTTTGTATGGCATTACCAGAGAGATCAAGCGGTACGCGAAGCAACCTGTGATCATGAAGCTGAGCCCCAATGTCACGGACATCGGAGAGATGGCAAAGGCGGCGGAGGCGGCCGGAGCGGACGCGGTGTCTTTGATCAATACCATCACGGGAATGAAGATCGATATTCACAGACGGAGGTTTGCGCTTGCCAATAGGACAGGCGGCCTGAGCGGGCCTGCCATCAAGCCTGTGGCGGTGCGTATGGTTTATCAGGCAGCCCAGGCGGTAAAGATACCTGTCATCGGGATGGGCGGGATCGCCACGGGGGAGGACGCGGTGGAATTCCTGCTGGCAGGAGCCAGTGCCGTCAGTGTCGGCGCGATGAACTTTGTAGACCCGCTTACCACGATAAAGGTGATAGAAGGCATTGAAGCCTATATGGAACAATATCATATCGAAAACCTGAGCGACCTGATCGGGGCCGTGGAGGGATAAAACGCGAAGTACCTTCATATATATACTTATATCAGTATATGTCTGGAGGTATTTTTGTGGAGCTGATCAAGAGAAACATACATATGGATCGCGTCAGGACGGAAGCGGTCACGCAGTTTACCCTGGAGGACGATGCCAACCTGCCGGAAAACAAACCGGATGTGAGCAGCCTGAATCTGGAAAAAGGGGAGCTGGTGGTGGATGAGATCCGCCCCGGCACCGATTCTGTCATGGTGAGGGGCCGGCTGTGCTATGTGGTGCTGTATCACACTATGGAGGAGGGCAGCAGCCTTGTAGTGATAGAGGGAAAGCTCCCCTTTGAAGAAAAAATCAATGTGCAGGGAGTAAACCCGGCGGACACGGTGGCGGTGGAAGGGGAAGTGGAGGATCTGACCATAGGAACGATCAACTCCCGGAAGCTGAGCGTACAGTCTCTGATCACCCTGACGGCAAGGGTGGAAGAGCTGTATGACGAGGAGGCGCCCATAGCGATCCACGGGGAGGAGAAGGCGGAATATAGGCAGATGCCTTTGAATCTTGCCCAGATCGCCATCTGCAAAAACGATATCTACCGGCTCAAGGAAGAAGTGACGCTCCCCTCCAACTATCCCAATATCTTTCAGATCCTTTGGAGCAACCTTTCGCTGGGGGATGTGGAATTTAAGGCGCTGGAGGAAAAGCTCACTGTGTCAGGGGATATACATCTCTTTGTGTTGTATGAGGGAGAAGGAGAGGATCATCCCGTCCGCTCTTTTGAATCTACCCTGCCATTCAGCGGCGTCCTGGAGTGCCATGGGTGCCAGGAAGGGATGCTGCCGGATATCCGGTATCGCCTGGGGCAGCAGGAGCTGACGGTCCGGCCCGATTTTGACGGGGAGGAGCGAAGTATCGGCCTGGAGCTGGTGATGGACATCTTTATTCGTGTCTACGAGGAGGAGAAGCTGGACATCATCTCTGACATTTACGGCGTATCCAGCGAGATCAGCACAGTGTCCCACCGGGCCGACCTGAGACGGCTCCTGGCGCGTGTGACCGGAAAGACCAAGGTCACAGACCGGATCCATGTGGCTGGCGGAAGTGTACTGCAGCTTTTGCACAGCGAGGGAAGTGTGGAACTGGAACAGCAGAGCACGGTGGAGAATGGCATACTGCTGCAGGGAAGCCTGACCGTGAAGGTACTCTATATTACCGGCGAAGATGACGCGCCTTACGGCTGTACGCAGGCGCAGATCCCTTACCGCTATACTCTGGAAGTGCCGGACATTTCCCCGGAGGATCTGGGGAAGGTGCGGTCGGAAGTGGAACAGCTTCAGGTGACTATGCTGGATGGGGAAGAAATGGACGTAAAAGCTGTGCTCAGCTTTTCCACAGTGGTATTTAAAAACATTCCCGTGGATCTGATCAGCCAGGTGACGGTATCCGAGCTGGACAGCGGCAAGATGAGCAGCCTGCCGGGAATGGTGGTTTATGTGGTTAAACAGGGAGATAACCTGTGGAATATTGGGAAAAAATATTACGTGCCCGTGGAAACGTTGCGGGAGCTGAATTCGCTGGACAGCGACGAGCTGATGCCGGGCCAGAAGCTTTTGATCGTGAAGGGCGGCTGAAAAAGGGTTGATTTTTTGTTAAAAGCATACAACGTATTCTGAGAAAAGAGCTGGAATAGCGGACATTTGGGCTGGAAAATGTGTAATATGGTCATTTTCCAGTCTTTTCTTTTGCTCTGTGATGTCAATATGATGGAATAGTCAGTTATGCATATTTTCAGATAGACCGCCAACGCTGAAAAATTTCTGTTGGAATGAAACAGGGGATTAGGTATCGCGTTAGCTTTGGCAGGAAACCGATTTGCTATTTCTCTTGAAAATGTATGGAAAATAGAAGTGCTTTTTGATAAAATGAATGACAGGGTCCGCATTCAAAAAAATGGGTATATTTGATGTAGAAAAGTTTACTGGTAAGATGATCGCTGTTGTTCATAGAAATGATGATGTGGAAGATAAATGGATTGTTGCACCTGCAGGGATGGCTTTTGCAAACAATGAAATTATGGAGCAGATCCGTTTTCAGGAACGATATTTTGATAGTGAGATTGAGAAATAAAGGTTGGTGGTATTAGGAATGGCAAGGACAGAAATCGTAACCATAACCAATATGTGTATGGTGTTTGATGGCAACAAAGTATTGGTTCAGGACAAAAAAGACGACGATTATTCAGGAATAACCTTTCCGGGTGGCCATGTCGAGAAAGGCGAATCGTTGACCGATGCGGTGATTCGTGAGGTGTTGGAAGAAACGGGATTAAAAATAGTTTCGCCTCAGTTGTGTGGAATAAAGGACTGGATGAGGGAAGATGGCATAAGATACATAGTGCTGTTTTATAAAACGGACAAGTTTGAGGGTACAGCCACATCCTCTGATGAAGGAGAAGTTTACTGGATTACGTTAGAGGACATGAAGAAAAAGAAACTTGCTTATGGTATGGATAAAATGCTGGAAGTATTTTTAGATGATAATTTCAGTGAGTATTTCTTTTACAAGGAAGATGGGAAATGGGTAGAAGAACTGAAATAGATTGATTCAGGCAGGCTTGGCGGTGAAGATGAATATTCCGATGCGGATTACCCGGGAAGCGCATGAGTAAAAACAGGAGCCGAAGAACTTTTGCGCAACGCATATTGGAAAAAGCGGAAGCAATTTCGGATACCCGACGACCAGTTTGTTCATTTTGATATTCCGCTGACCCTAGAGCACGAGAGCAGAATACTGCAGGATGCCGGATTTACCATAGGAAAGATATTGGATGACACTGAGGGGGCGGCGATCATTATAGCTGAAAAGGAGTAAAAGTGCCGCCCGGCCATCGGATTTTGATGATCGGGCGGCGCCTCTTATTTTTGCTTTACGTCAGTTCGATGGATGAGAGTCATCAGCCCACACGGACGCGAAAACCTGTTTTAAGGAATTTGCCACGCCGTTTTTAGGAACTGCCGGAATTTCCACATGGAAATCCTTTGGATTGAAATCGCCATTTTGAGGAGCAAAACTTCCCTCAAACGTGTTTTCAAAGGCATGGCGGGAAGCCTCTCTGGCGAGTTTTTCCGTGGAATACCAGTTGTTTGTCGGCCAACCGTCCTCAAATACGATATTATGCCTCTGGGGGCGCTGTTTTTCGTAAGGGTCAGTCACATCCTCCAGGCCCTCATAGGCTTCCGGTTCCCTGGCGGGCATCAGTGCCATGGGAGCTTTATGTGCCACAAACTGAAATTCGGCGTACCGCGCGTCTGTGGTCACGAATGGGATATCATAATATTCCCAACCCTTATACTTTTTCAGCGGTTTGATATATCCCCGGTTCAGGCGATAGCACGATCCCTCTTCAAATTCTTTGCCGGAAGCGGTCACGTTGCAGTCGGTGAACAGGATCTGCAGCTGGCAGATCTCATCAGAACGGTCATTTTCGCCGCCGTTTAACCAGAACACCAAATGATATTCTGTGTTTGGTTCCACCGTCAGAAAGCCGTTGGTGACTTTGCTGTAATGGTTCCAGTCCCAATCGCCTATTGACAATATTTCCACCAGGCTTCCCTCAGAAGGGTCAAACGCCGCCAGCGGGTTGCTGATCATGATGCGGTCAAATACTGTCTTGTGGCTTTCGTCAGGATTTTTGTGCCATTCCCTGGGGTTGATCGTAATATAGTTTCTGTTATCCATCTCTGTGTCCTCCATATCTTCATATGTCGGGCATCGCCTGTACAAACGGATACATTCGTCGGAAACAAACTCGGCCCGACGTTTTTTTACAAGTCCCTTTGCTCGGTTTGGATAAGTGTAACCAATCACGGCATCGTGTCCGTCCAGGACACATACCGTTTGTCCGTTTTTTGTCATGGGTGTCCTCCCCGGATCGATTACCTGCATCTTCGTTTTTTGTCATGGGTTTCTTCCCCAGATACATTTTTATTATATAAGGTGGCGCGGTGAAAGTCAAGAACGGCTGACCCGCGTTCCGCCCAGGCCATAACAGTTCAGCCCGCGCCATTCGCAAAGCCGCGCTGCCGCGCTTACCGGCGCTGTGCGCCTGCCTTTGCTCATCGAATGGCGTTCCTCAGCCGCTTTGGGCACAGGGAAAACGCTGGTTAAAAATAAGGGCTGCAGCCTCACGGGATTTCGTCCGTTTATGCTGCAACCCTTATGCTTTTTGTTGGAGCCCTGAAAATTACTTGGAAGGATCCGCTGTATCCTGCTCAGCCTGGGAAGCCTTTGCCGCCTTTTCAGCCATTTCGTCAAATTTCTTCATCACAGCGTCATAAGTACGCTTGGAAATGTCAGGAAGAGAACCGCCCCAGGTTTTTTCCGCCTGCTTATAACCCTTCTTGAAAGCGTCGCGCATCTCTTCGATCTTATCGGGATCGCCGCCGGTAAGCGCGTTTGCAAAATCGATGATCCTGTCGGAGGTCTGCTCTACGCCCCAGTATCCGTCTTCGGCGATATCAGCCTGTGCCTGAAGCTTGGTGGCAGGATCCACCGTATAGTTGCCGGAACGAAGGAACTGCCAGATATCATTGGCTTTTCCGTAGGTGTTGGCCTGTCCGCTCATCATCTTTTCTACCAGGCTGCGCAGCTGTGCTGTGCGGGCCTCAGCGTCGGCCTTCAGCTTATTGATGAGATTGGTGTCAGGCGTGTATGTCTTCTTTGTGGAAGCCGCGGCCTGAGCCTCGGTGGAAGGTTCGTAGATTACGCCGGAATCCTCCTTTTCCTTCTCCGCCGCCTCGGTATTTTTTGTGTCTTCTGCGGCTTTGTTTTCCAAAGCGGAATAGCTGTAGGCAGCCGCGGCCTGTGTCGATGTAACTCCGTTTACACTCATCTGCTCTCTCTCTTTCTGGCGCCACACGCCTTTTCTACCCGTCTCCGGGCGCAACATCCTCCATGATTCTATCAATTATATCGGACGAAAGGGCCGTAAAGTTTACCTTCTCTCACAGATTTTAATGGAGATCGTGTAATGAGAGAGAAGATTGCCGTTCTCCTCCAGGGAATAGTCTGCCGTCATCTCTAAAAATCCCGGGCCGCGCCTTGTGTCCACGGATCTTGTACAGATGTTGAGGCGAAGGGGGCCATAGGGAGTGAAGTAATCCGTCGCATGTTCTCTGCCCGGTTCAAAAACCATACAGGTGTTGACAGAGCCCTTTTTTGTCAGTTCGATCCGGTTCCCCCTTTGCTTTAAGATATTCCTGGTCGCAAGCCCGTCTTCCGTTTCCTGATAGAGAATATAACAGCTGCCGTTTCTCTCATAATATTCCGCTTCCGCGGTCAGCTCCGTCACGGTTTCGGCTCCGTCCGGGCCGAGCTGGCGCCCGGTCAGCGTAAGCAGTACCTGTCTGTCCATTTTCCCGTTTTCCTCTGGTTTCCCGGAGAGCTCCGGCTTTCCGTCAGTATTCCTCAATGTTCACCGCTTTGGCGGATAAAATGCCGTATTTTATGATGGAATTGGCAAACCGCACAAATTTTTCCGCCTTGTCGCTTACATAAAAGCGATATTGGTTGCTGCCAAGTTCCGGCGGTTCATCGTTTAAGAGATCCAGCGACTGGAGCATGCTCTTTAGCTCCAGGGCGGTTTCATAGGCGGGGTTTACGAGCGTGACTCCCTCCCCCATGATCCGGCCCAGGGTCGAGCGGATCAGGGGATAGTGTGTACAGCCAAGGATCAGGGTGTCGATGTCGATATCGATGAGCTCCGCCAGGTAACGTCTGGCAATCTCATCCGTGACGGGATCCTCGAGGAGGCCCTCCTCCACCAGGGGAACAAACAGGGGGCAGGCTTTGCCGTAAACCGTTACGTTCAGCTTCAGCTCTTTTATGTACTCGGTATAGATCTGGCTGCCGATGGTAGCCTCTGTGGCAATTACGCCGATGCGGCCGTTGCGGGTCACATCGGAGGCGGCTTTGGCTCCCGGCTTCACCACGTCGATGATCGGAATATCCGTGCTTGCCTCCAGGGCTTCCAGAGCGCAGGCGCTGGCCGTGTTGCAGGCAACGACGATGGTTTTGACATGAAAGGTGCGGAGAAACCGCACGATCTGTTCCGAATAGCGGGTAACCGTCTCTCGTGACTTGCTGCCATAGGGAACCCTGGCAGTGTCTCCGAAATAGATGATTCTTTCGTTAGGGATCTGGCGCATGATCTCCCGAAATACGGTGAGCCCGCCCACACCGGAGTCAAACACGCCGATAGGAGCGGTCTTCAGTAGATCTTTAGTTATCTCCATTATGAATTGCCTCCCAAAGTGAGCTCAGATCCGAAAAAAGCCGACTGCGAAAAGTGATCTTTTCCGGGCCGGCCTCCATAAGCATACGGTATAATGTACCGTCAAAATCCCATTCCACAGAGGGCCCCGGTGTCGTGTCAATGTCACTTTTTTCTATAACGGCTACTGTGTCCGGAGTCAGCGCTAACGCCGGATAGAGCAGGCCCCACCAGCCGAGGGCGGCACACAGCCCAAGTACGATACGGATTCCAAGCAGTTTCTTTTTCATGCAATAACCTCCACCAGGAAGAACCCTCCGGGGGTTCTTCTGTCAGGATTATTGCCACGGTCTTTCCAGTTTATTCCGGACGAGAGGAGAAAATTACTTCATTTCCGACAAATCGGCGTCACCGGCACGATCCAGGCGGATCTGACGGATGATCGCCTTTTCCTGGTTGTCGATATGCGTTTTTGCCGCAGCCGCGGCGGTCTCCTTGTCCTTGCGCACAATGCTCTGATAAATGATCCTGTGCTCTTCCACCAAAGTCTTGTGTTGGCTGCTGTCTTTAATATATTCGAAACGGTATCGGTACATCTGCTCGGAAAGATTGTTTACCAGCTGGATCAGGCGCTGATTGCCGGTTGCCTGCACGATAATGTCGTGGAGCGCCACATCCGCCTGGGCGATTTTTTTGCTGTCCCCGGTCTTGACACAGCGCTCAAATTCGCCGCAGGCGTTTTGCAGCGCAGCCAGACCCTCTTCCGTGATGCGGTCGCAGGCCAGCTCCGCGCAGAGGGCGTCCAGCGCCCGGCGGACTTCCAGAACATCGTTCATGCT
The DNA here is from genome assembly GCA_947588705.1 of uncultured Acetatifactor sp. Classification (GTDB taxonomy): domain Bacteria; phylum Bacillota; class Clostridia; order Lachnospirales; family Lachnospiraceae; genus Acetatifactor. The sequence goes on from CANPYT010000001.1 coordinate 80,495, forward strand.
CTTTTCCGTGATCTGAGCCACTTCTGCTCCCCGTCGGGGCACGATGGTGACCAGCCCCTCCCGTTCCAGCTTGTGGATCGCCTCGCGGATAGGGGTACGGCTCACGCCCAGCCGGTCCGCCAGGTGGATCTCCATCAGACGCTCGCCGGGTTTCAGCTCGCCGATCAGGATGGCCCGGCGCAGCGTGTTGAAAACCACATCCCGGAGGGGGAGAAATTCATCCATATCTGCATGAAACACGTCTTGCATAGGCACCGCCTTTCTAAGTGGGAGTGGTCAGATAAACTTGATTTGCCAATCGTTCATTCTTTAACTGGCCGCAGGCAAACTCCGCAGCCTGTTCCGAGAGAAAAATGCCGAACACGGTAGGGCCGCTGCCGCTCATCAGGCTGTTTACCGCACCCAGCTCCCGAAGCCTGTATTTCAGGTCGGCGATGATCGGATAGGCGGCCACGGTCACAGTCTCCAGGACATTCCCCATGCGGTCCAGGATCCCCTGAAGGCTTCCGGATTCGATGGCGCGGACCATGCCGGAAATGTCGGGGTGTTTTTGGATTCCCTCCGCGTCCAGGTGCTCATAGACATACTTAGTGGAAACGCTGATATCCGGCTTCGCGACCACGAGATAAAAATCGGGGGCGGGAGCCAGGGGAGTCAGCTTTTCGCCGATGCCCTCTGCGAGGGCTGTCCCGCCCAGGACACAGTAAGGCACATCGGCGCCGAGGGAAACACCGAGTTCCATCAGACGGGAAAGAGGAAGATCCAGGTCGAACAGGCGGCTGATGCCTTTCATTGCTGCCGCCGCATCCGCGCTCCCGCCGGCCATACCGGCGGCAATAGGGATGTTTTTGTGCAGGTGGATATGTACGCCTCCCGGAAGACGCCAGGTGTCAAACATCAGCCTCGCGGCCCGGCAGACCAGATTGTCTTCCCCGCAGGAAAGCTCCGGATGGTCTGTGGTCAACGTAATGCCTTCCGGCGCCTTTGTCAGCTCCAGCTCATCGCAGAGCCCGATGCTCTGCATGATCATTCTTACCTCATGATAACCGTTCGGCAGACGGCGGATCACGTCCAGCCCAAGATTAATCTTGGCATGCGCCTTAATACGATACTCGTTCATGTGGACTTTCTGCTCCCGTTATATCTGAAATTTTACAGGATCCGTGTTTGGATATATTTCCCAAACGATTCTGATGTATACAAAATTATATACAATTAGAATCCTTTCGTCAACTAAAAAAGGGCATCTCGAGAAGAGATACCCCGGTTTGTCCCAAAGGCGGCAGGCTTATTTGATGGGTTTTGCGCCGGCTTTCTCCTGAGCGGCCTCGAGCGCCCGGCGAAAACGGCTCTTTTTCTTTGCGGGCGGAGCTTCGATCCTGCCGTGCAGCCCCTTTACATCCAGCACGTAAAGTCCGCTGACAACAGCCTTCACTTCCTTTTTGACGGGCACGGATTCAAAAATCTTTTCATCACAGATCAGCGACAGGATCTGCGGGCCGACCTTTGCCTTGATGATGGGAAGCTTGGAACCGCGCATGGCCTTCGGAGTCTGATCGACCACTGCCTGCGGAAGCCCCGCGTCTTTGAGCTTCATGCGCTTTTTGTCGATGATCAGCATGGAGACGGTCTGCTTGTTGGCCTCCAAAATCTCCTGCTGTTCCGCCTGTTTCTTCTGCGCCTTCTTCCCGAGAAAATATAAAACCACAATCAAAGCGATGATGACGACTGCGACTACGATTAAAACAATCACCCATGGCTTCATAAAGGTAACCTCCTGTTGTGCGTTCTCGCAGCCAGCCCTGTCGGCGGCTACAAAAATATTCTATCACAAGTGCGGGCAGATAGGCAACAAGACATTTTTGTTTCTTTTGCAAAAATTGGTATTTTGTGGTATGATTAATTTGTTTTATGCGGGGAATTGTAAAAAGTGTTTTCTGAGCGGAAAACCGCTTCCGAAAACGTCTTGTGCCTGCGCTGCTGACATGGGACGGAAAAAACAAAGCGGCGCAGAAAAGAGGAAGAGAGATGGAACTGACAGATATTCGAGAGCTTTACCGGAACAGGCAGGAATATATCGGGAAAGAGACAACCGTAGGAGGATGGGTCAGGAGCAACCGCGACTCCAGGAATTTTGGATTCCTGGTGATCAACGACGGAACCTTTTTTGAACCCTTGCAGGTGGTGTACGGGGACGGCCTTCCCAATTTTCAGGATCTGTGCAAAATAAATGTGGGAGCCGCGTTGATCGTGAGGGGAACCATTGTGGAGACGCCTGACGCCAAGCAGCCCTTTGAGATGCAGGCGGCGGAGGTGATGGTGGAGGGAGCGTCCACGGCGGAGTACCCCCTCCAAAAGAAACGGCATTCCTTTGAATATCTGCGCACCATTCCGCATCTGCGGCCCAGGACGAATACTTTCCAGGCGGTTTTCCGAGTGCGCTCGCTGATCGCCTTTGCCATTCACAGCTTTTTTATGGAGAGGGGATTTGTGTACGTGCACACGCCTCTGATCACCGGCAGCGACTGTGAGGGGGCTGGCGAAATGTTTCAGGTGACCACGCTGGACCTGGAGAACGTTCCGCGGACAGAGGACGGCCAGGTCGATTACAGCAAGGATTTTTTTGGAAAACAGACCAACCTGACAGTGAGCGGCCAGCTGAACGTGGAGACTTATGCCTTTGCATTTAAAAACGTTTATACCTTTGGCCCCACTTTCCGGGCGGAAAATTCGAACACTACCCGGCATGCGGCGGAATTTTGGATGATCGAGCCGGAGATGGCCTTTGCGGACCTGAAGGATGACATGCTCCTGGCGGAGGGGATGCTGAAATATGTGATCCGCTATGTCCTGGAGAACGCCCCGGAGGAGATGGCGTTCTTTAACCAGTTTGTGGACAAGGGCCTGCTGGAAAGGCTGGAGCATGTGGTAAATTCGGATTTCGCCCATGTGACTTATACGGAAGCGGTGGAGATCCTGGAGAAGAACAACGAAAAATTTGATTATAAGGTGTCCTGGGGCTGTGACCTGCAGACGGAGCACGAGCGGTACCTCACGGAGGAGGTCTTTAAGCGCCCTGTATTTGTGACGGATTATCCCAAGGAGATCAAGGCGTTTTATATGAAGCTGAATGAGGACGGAAAAACCGTGGCGGCCATGGACTGCCTTGTTCCGGGGATCGGGGAGATCATCGGCGGCAGCCAGCGGGAGGATAAGCTGGAAGTGCTTGAACAGAGGATGGAGGAGCTGGGCCTGAAAAAAGAGGACTATGACTTCTATCTCGACCTGCGCCGGTACGGCTCCGTGCGGCATGCGGGCTTTGGCCTTGGATTCGAGCGCTGTGTCATGTACCTGACAGGTATGGGGAATATCCGGGATGTAGTGCCGTTCCCCAGGACTGTGAACAATTGTGAACTGTAGGAGTCTTCCTTTTAGAAAATCTTAAGAAATCGGGAAGGCGTTTTTGGTGAAATGATGTCGAAAGTGTGATATGCTTTTCCTATGAAAAAAAGAAGTACAAGAATTATCAGTATCATATTGTCGCTCGGCCTGGCAGTGGGGATCCTGCGCTGGGAAGGAAGCGGGCCGGTCACGGTACAGGCCACCACGGTCTCGGAGATCCAGAGTGAGATCGACAGGATCCAGCAGGAGCTGGAACAGGAATATGGAAAGATCTCGGACCTGGAGGCGGAGCAGGACCTGATCCTGGAAAAGATGGAAGATACCAATGCGGAGCTCATCAATACTATGGCCAGCATCAAGCTGAAAGAGGAGGAGATCGCGGCCAAAGAGGGGGAGATTTCCACCAAAGAAGGTGAGATCGCGGAAAAACAGGACCAGATAGCGCAGACCTCTGCAGAGTATGAGGAGGCAAAGAGCCGGGAAGAACAGCAGAAATTAGACATGGCGGCCCGGACGAAAATGCTCTATGAGCAGGGAAATGAATCTTATCTGGATATCCTGCTTGCAGGGAGAGGGCTTTCCGATCTGCTGAACCGTCTGGATTACATTGAAAAAATATATAAGTACAGCAGGATGCAGCTGGACAGTTACATAGAGACGGGGGAGCAGCTTCAGGACCTGTGGGATCTGCTGGAGCAGGAAAAGGCGGATCTGGAGCAGGATATGGAGCGGCTGAAGGCGGACAAATCGGATCTGAAGAGCCAGGAGGCAGAGCTGGACGGGCAGAAGAACAGCCTGAATTCCCTGCTGGCGGACATGAAGCGCCAGTCGGCCAACTATGAAGCCGAGATCGACAAAGCGCGGCAGGAAGCCGCTGTGGCACAGCAGCTGCTGAAGCAGAATCAGGACAGGCTGAAACAGCTTCAGAGCGCCCAGAACGCAGCCAACGGCAATTATTCTTCCAACTACGCATCCATCATCAACAATGCCTCCGGAAGCGAGCTGGGCAAGAAGATCGCAAATTTTGCCTGCCAGTATATCGGAGGGCCGTACAAGGCGGGGGGCATCAGCCTTACGAACGGGGCGGACTGTTCCGGCTTTACTTACTCGGTATACAGTAATTTTGGATATAGTATTCCGAGGACTTCATACGCGCAGCGCAGCGCCGGAACAGGTGTCTCCTATGAAAACGCGCAGCCGGGCGACCTGATCTGTTACGACGGACATGTGGCCATGTATATAGGAGGCGGACTGGTAGTCCACGCCAGCAACAGCAATCCCTACCCAAGAGGGGGCATCAAGGTAAGCAACGCCCAGTACCGGACGATTCTGGCCGTTAGGAGGATCATCTGAGCAGAGGCATTTCCGCGTTTTTTTAGAATAGAAAGGGCGTTCATGCACCCCTGGGCGGGGGGACATGGATGCCCTTTGTTTAGGCGGTCACAGGTATTTTTGGAGATCCTTGCACAGTTCTTCCTCAATGGAGATCAGGTCTTTGCAGAGACCTTTTGAGGTCTCGTTTGCGGCCTTGTACTGATTCAGGTATTTGTGCAGGGTCTTTACGCCCATGTTGCATCCGTCCGTGACCAGGTCGGCAATTGTGGCGTCGCTGTTGTCCATGCCGATCTTCATGTTGGTCTTCATCCAGGACATGCTTTTTGCCATGATGCTGGGGTCCTTTTCTTCCGTGTGGTGCTCCATAAGCTGGGAATGGATCTGGTTCCCAAGCTTTTCATGGTGCTCCCGGCTTTCCCGAAGCAGGTCTTTCATGCTGGAGTCGCTGATCTTTTCCATTACTTCGTCAATGGTGGAGACCGCCATCTTGGAGCCGGAGTCACATTCTTTGAGCAGGTGGATCGTATCGTTGTTTATCATAATTCAAACCTCCGTTTCTTTGTCCGGAAAGCTGCCGGATCTTCTTTTTAGTGTGGCCGGAAGCGAGAGGTTTTATGCGGCTGAGGGAGCGCCATCTTATGAGCAAAGATAGGCGCAAGGCGCCGGAGAGCGCGTAAGCACGGCTTTGTGAATGGCGCGGGCCGAACTGCTTTCTATAGGTATAGGCCGAACTGCTTTCTATAGGTATAGATTGACTTTATTGCCAAAAACAGGTATTATTATAAAGGATGAATAAATTTTTAACGGTATGAAGGAGATTGTTTAGCCTATTTTTATATTGTTGCGATGTGATTTTTGTTTATACCGCCGGATAGAAACCGCGGGGTGGAGATGATCATATGGGGAAAGATATCGTTCTTGATTTAGCGGCTCTTATCATAATCGTTGTATTGCTTATTTCCTGTATTTTGCGCAAAATGACGGGCAGCAGGTCAAACCGTGTGTTTCTTCTGCTTGTTCTTACGGTCGCCGCCTCCACTGTCTTTGATATCGCGGCGGTTCTGCTTGACAGGAACGTAAACGCCAATATACACGCGCTATATGCTGCCCATTTCGGGTATTCGCTCACGCATTTTCTGACGGCGCCGCTTTATCTGGTCTTCTTTATCAGTCTCGCCGATACATGGCATGTGCTGAAAAAGAGCATATTGCTAAAGGTCATGATGTTCTCCCCAACCATAATAGTGGTGGCGCTTTTCCTTATCAATACGCATACGGGAATCTTGTTTTCTGTTGACGGCGGGTATACCCGGGGCCCTTATTATTTCCTGCTGTATGTAAATGTCTTTCTCTACGTTGTTTTTGATATCATTTTTATTTCCTGGTTTCACAAGCTGTTCAGCCTCGGCGATCTGATGGCCATTCTTTTTGTGGTTGTATTCATCATTGGATCGATGGTCGTACAGATGCTCAATCCGGAGAATCTGGTAGAGATGTTCGTAGGCTCTGTAAGCCTGTTCCTCCTCAGTACATTTATGCAGCGGCCGGAAGAGTATGTGGATTCCTTTACGGGGCTCATGAAGCACAGCGCGTATGCCCGCGATATGAAACGCAATTATTTCAATGGCAAGCATGTGACAGTGATCATGCTGAATATCAGCAATTATGAGTCCGTGCAGGCCATGATAGGATTTGACTCTATCATGGAGCTTTTGAAGAAGGTGGCGGAGGAAATTCATGACAGCAATAAAAGGCTCCACGGCCATGCGGATCTGTATTATCTTGACAATGGCAGATTCCGTATCATGTTCTCGGGCAAAGACAGAGCCAGAGCGGAGGCTGTGGCGGAGGATTTAAACCGGAAGCTGAAGCAGCCCATGCACTTCAGGGGTGTTGACATCACGCTTGCGCCTTTTATCGTGATCTCGCAGTGCCCGGAAGAAATGACGGACTTTAAGATGCTCATGGCTTTCGGCGCGGATTTCCACAAAAAGAACTATTACACAGGACGCGTTATGCGGGCAAGCGAGATGTATGATAAAAATGAACTTGATATTCAGACAAATATCGACCTGATCATTGAGCGGGCAATCGAAAATGACAGTTTCCAGGTGTACTATCAGCCGATATATTCCCTGACAAGAGGCAAGTTTATTTCCGCGGAAGCCCTTATCCGGCTGATCGATCCGCAGCATGGCTACATCTCGCCGGAAGCCCTTATTACCGCCGCGGAAAGGAGCGGCGCCATCCATAAGATCGGTGAGATCGTATTCGACAAGGTATGCCAGTTTATCGCGAGTGAAGAATTTAACGACCTTGGGCTTGATTATATTGAGGTGAACCTGTCGGTGGCACAGATCATGGACAGTGACCTTCCGGATATCATTACCTCTACCATGGAGAAATATAATATCGCCCCGGATAAGATCAATCTGGAGATCACGGAGACTGCGGCCTCGTATACACAGAGGGTTATGATGGAAAACCTCAATAAGCTTGTAAACGCCGGATTCAGTTTTTCCCTGGATGATTACGGCACGGGCTATTCCAATATGCAGCGGGTCATCCAGATGCCGCTGAAGCTGATAAAGCTGGACAAGTCGTTTGTGGATGAAAATAACAATCCAAAAATGTGGATCTTCCTGGAAAATACGGTTAAGATGTTAAAAGACATGAACATGGAGATCGTTATCGAGGGAGTAGAAACACAGGAAATGCTGAATGCCTTTACCGATCTGAAGTGCGATTTTGTCCAGGGATATATCTTTTCAAAGCCTATCCCTAAAAAGGACTTTGTGACGTTTATCGCGAATGCAAATAAATAAGGGATTTTGGGAGAGTAAGGTACATACGGTTGTGATAAAATAAAATAGAACGGTTGGAAACTGCGCAGGAGACTGGGAGAGAAATCCCACAACCCAAAGGCCGCCTGATGTATGCGTAATGTGAGCACCGTTATGATTGGAAAAAATTGAAATGGGATGCTAAATGAGAGATGATCTGTTATACTATAATGGCAGACAGGAGGTTCGTATGAGTACGCTTGAAGCAAATATGGCATTATTATCAACAATTCCCGAAGAAAACCAGAAAGAGATCCAAAAATATCTTCTGGTTAATTTTTGCGAAAATAACCCGTACAGGCCCCTCGGCCGTGGCGAAATCCTCGAAGAGCTTGCAGAATCAAGGAAGTGTTACGAGAACGGCGAAGGAGAATACCTTGATACGGTTATTGATGAAATCGAGATGAAGTATGGCTTATAAAGTAATTATCATGCCTCCGGCCAGAAGAAGGTTGGAGATGTATATATACTATACAATAGAAACACTGAAAAACAGACCAGCCGCCAAAGCAATTCTTGCGGATGCCAGAGATACTCGTAAGCGTTTATCTCTGACGGCTGATTCTTTGCGAGTTTGTGAGAATCCCTTATTGGCAAAGCATGGTTATCGAAAGATTTATTTTGCAAAACATAGATTCCTGATGATATATCGAATACAGGATAATACGGTTATTGTGGATGGTATGTTTCACGAATTACAGGATTATGAAGGGGTTTTTATAAATGAACTCCATCTGCAGTAGAACGTTGAACTAATGATTTTCTTATGAAAATTAGAGAAGATTAAAAGTGGTGGCAATATGATTAGGGATATGATTGTATATATCAAAGTGAATATTAAAGAAAATTACGACAAGAAGGATTTGAAAATGTTGGCAGAGAATATAAAAGAAGAGTTGATTCGGGGATTAACCGATATTGATCTTTATGTGGAACCGATTGACCTCACTATGACATCAGGAAAGTTAGAAAAGGATAAAGCGTATAGAGAATTTCATTTTGGGAAGAGAAGGGGCTGCCGTGTGGCAGCCCCTTCTTTCTATGTGTCTTCTTTTGTGTCTTCTTTTTCAAAATAGGAAAAGATTGTGCGCAGCACATTGATCGCCATTTGCTTGCGTTCCAGAGGCTGGCCGTCTGTAATCTGCCGGAACTGTTCCAGGATGTTGGAGTCAGTATCCGGCACGGAATCTGCCAACATGTAATCGACAGTCACGCCCAGCCGGTTGACCAGCCTCACAAGTGTATCCAGTGTGAGGCAGCGTTCCCCGCGTTCAATGGCTCCCATATAGGTATCGGATATGTCGATATCTTCTGCAAGCATAGCCTGAGTAAGGTGCAGCCGCAGACGTTCTTCCCGGATTCGTTTTCCCAAGTGTTTATAGTCCATATTTCCTCTTATTCTGCCGCATTGGCGGCCATTTCAAAAACTGGGGCTTTGTGTGTCGGCACAAATCCCGGATTGAAAGAATTGATTTTTGGTCTTCACCTCTCATTCCATTTTATATACGGGAAGTGTTTAGAAAAAATATCTGTGAGGGGTATCCATATTGACTTATAGGGGTTATCGTGATATGATAAATAAAATATCGGATCGAAAAAAAGGAGAAAACAGGGAATTTCGGGAAAGAAGGTGTTTTCCTATCAGGCAGTACAGAAATGAGTGGAAATATGTCTGTAAACAGGGAGAGCTGGTTCGGATCGCGGAAAAGCTTTCCGGTATTTTGGAAAAAGATACATATTGCGGCAGTGACGGCAGATACGAGGTACATAGCCTGTACTTTGACCGAATCGACGATTCGTGTATGATGGATACGGACGCAGGTCTCGGCGAGAGGTGCAAATGGCGGATCCGCTGTTACGGAAATGACCGCACTGTATTCAAACTGGAACGAAAAGAAAAAAAGAACGGAAAATGCTGCAAGCAAAGCTGCTTTTTATCCCTGGATACTTTTCAGGAGATCATGGGGAAAAGGGTCAATGAAGTATTTTGGAAGACAGAGGAAATCCTTCTGAAAAAATTTTGCGTGGACGCCATGACCGGCTTATTGGAGCCGAAGGTAATCATAGACTATGAGCGGACGGCATATGTTGAGCCAGCTACCAACCTTCGCATTACATTAGACAGAAATATCTCGGCGGCGTATGCGGTAGAAGATTTTTCTGAGGGCGGTTATATCCGTTATCCTGTACAGGAAAAGGAGAAACACGTCCTGGAAGTTAAATTTGACCATATCCTTCCGGGATACATTAAGAGCATTACAAATGACGGTTCGCTTATCCAAACATCCTTTTCGAAGTATTATCTTGGCAGGATGAGATTAAAAAATATGGGCAGATAAGTCTGGCAGGCCCAACGGAAGGAGAAAAAGCTCGCCGCAGATCCTGCCATGCGCAAAAGCGGAGCGGAGGCAATTGTCATGTGCAGAGAACAGCGCAGAAATGGAGAGAAAAATGAACATAATACCAAGAATTTTCAATAATATAGCCGGTACCTATGAAAATCCGATTATCGATGCGACAACGACCGTCTCCGTATTGACGGTGGTGCTCCTTTTAGCGCTGTACGAATTTTTGATATACCGGATCGTGTCTCACCGATCCTTTTTCAATAAGTCTTTCAACATCTGCATAGCGATCCTTCCGTTTTTTATCGCCACGATCATTCTTTGCCTGCAATCGAATGTTGTTATCACACTGGGCACGATTGGGGCGCTTGCCATCATCCGATTCCGCACTGCCGTGAAAGATCCGGTGGACATGCTGTATATCCTGTGGTCGGTCTATATCGGAATCGTGTGCGGCTGCCAGCTCTATGAAGTGGCGGTTCTCACATCCCTTGTGGTCACAGTGTTTTTGATCCTTTTAAACAGGGTATCCCTCGGAAAAGCGCCGTTTCTGCTGGTACTGCACTGCAGGCCGGAGCAGGAGGATGAGGTCTTTCAGGAGATAAAGGCCCAATGTAGGAAATACCGTGTGAAAAGCAGAAATTATACGTCTCGGGGAATGGATTATGTCATAGAATTTTCCGTGAAGGCGCCGGAAAAATTAGCGCAGGGGCTCAGGGAAAAAGAAGTGGAACGCTTTTCCATCATAAGCTATGACGGCGAGGATGTGATCGGATGATGAATGCGAAAAAAAGATTGCGTATCCTTCTCCTGGCCGTCTCCGCGGGAGCCCTTTTCTGGCTGCTGTCCTTTCGGGGGTCTGCCGTGCAGTTCTCTGAACTGGCCGTTACGGCGGCGCAGTTTGATCAGCTCCGGTCGCAGTATGCGGATACGGAAAAGAACCTGATCAATGGGATCTGGTTTGGAGAGGAGGAACTGTTTTTTGATCCTGTATCCGACACTTATTATTATTCCCTGCCGGAAGGAGATCCCGACGCTTTTGATCCGCAGGTAAGGATAAGGTCTCAATATCGTAATGTGTCGATCGCTGTACTGGAGGGAAACATGACCAGGGATAGTATCGCGCAGGATGCGGTGACGGAGATGATAGCGTATGACGGGAGCGTCAGCAGAATCTATCATTTGAAATGCACAACGCTGCCTTTGCTGAACATTTCAACGGAAAATTCGGAGGAGATTTCAGAAAGTGCCGTGCCAATGGAACTGACGCTCTTTGACAACCGCAGAGGTGCGCCAAACAGGGTTACCTGTTCCGACGGATATATCCATGTCAGGGGAGGTACGACGAAAGTCTTTCCAAAACTTGGCTATCGGATTTCACTGACACAGGTGTCGCTTGGGGAGAATAAACGCCCCAACGATATTTCGCTGTTAGGGATGAGGAAGGACGATGACTGGATCTTATATGCCGGGTATAACGATCAGGAAAAAATACGTAATGTCTTTTCTTCAAATCTGTGGCAGTATTCCTGTGCCGTGGATAACAAAAAGAAAGTCAATACGGGCATGGAGTACAGGTATCTGGAACTTTTTGTGAATAACCGATACTGGGGGCTGTATGCGATAGGATATCCGATAGATGAAAAACAGCTTAATTTTGATGCGGACAGTTATGATACCGCACTCTTCAAGAAAGTGTCCTGGGCCCTCGAAAGTGATTTTGTGCCAGGCAGCGCGGTGATGCAGGGATATCGGCTGGCATCGGCAGCCGACCCGCAAAAGGAGGAGCTGATTACAAGAAAGTGGGATTTATTGATCGATTATTATGAAAATCTTACAGCCAACGTATATGACAATGAGATGCTGTATAAGGGAATCGATATTGACAATGCTGTCGATGCCTATCTTTTCTTTAATTTGATCCAGGGGTCGGATAATGTTGACAATGCCAGGATAAAAAATGTATATCTTGCAGTGGAGCGGAGCGCGGATCGGATCATGGCCCTGTACTGCCCGTGGGATATGGACATGTCATGGGGCAACTACTGGTCCCATGGAGGGAAAAATCTGACAGTGCCGTATGGATGGAGCGCTGCGGAAAACTGTTACCTTGGGAGCGGTTATTTTGGGCAGCTGTGTTCCAATCAGGATCCCGAAATCTGGAACTATGTCTATGAAAAATATGAAGAACTGCGGAGGACCGCATGGTCGGATGAAAATATTGCAAAACTTTTGGACGAATATGAAGAAGATATTTTTTCTTCCGGGGCCTATTTGCGGGACAGTGAAAGATGGCCGGAAGGCACTTACGCCGACAACGCCCAGGGGCTGGACGTGTTCAGGAAATATGTGGCGGACAGATTAGCGGTGATGGATTCCTATTACAAGAAATCTGTTCCCGCAACGCATATCTCCCCCTGACCCCTCATAAGATGTAAAAAACATTCTTAAGGGCATCCCTATGAAAGAATATATTGAGGAGCGGGCTATCAGTATTGCCAATTATATCATTGACAGTAATGCCACGGTTCGTCAGACGGCGAAAAATTTTGGAGTGAGTAAGAGTACGGTACATATGGTCGTAACAAAATAGAACGGTTCGGAAAGGGCGTATGGGTGGTAAGGTAAATATTGCAGATTGCAGGTGAAAGCGATTGCATCAGATGTGTAAGGGCATCGGGAAAACGAAAGGGTTTCCCGGTGCTCTTTTTTGTTTTTGATATTGTGAAGCGGAAGGATTGAGGGTATAATTTAATTAGTAATATATAGATTAATTCATGAAAAGAGACGGCTTCAGGAGGTATTCTGTAATGTTATCCGAGGAAATGAGAGAAGAATTGGTGCGTGGATTGACAGATATCTTTCAAAATAATATTTCCATGATCATTTTATATGGTTCGGCGGCAAGGAATGAAGCAACGATCGAGAGCGATGTTGATGTTGCGATCATTGTGAAAGATTCGATGGACAATGACACAAAAAGCCGCTTCGTTAGATGGGTTGCCAATATGGATCTACGTTATGAAAGAGTATTTTCCATTGTGGATATACAAGAAAGCAATCTGATGAAATGGGAAAAGGTACTGCCATTTTATCAGAATATTCGTAAGGAGGGAATCGTCCTGTGGAAGGCAGCTTAAAAGAGTTATCAGAATATCGCATGGCAAGAGCGAAAGAAATGCTGATGGCCGCTGAAAGTAATTTGGAGATAGGACAATATAAAACATCTCTGAACAGGTCATATTATGCAGTTTTTCATGCGATGCGTGCAGTTAATGCTTTGAAAAAGTATGATTCTTCCAAACATTCAGGTGTGATAGCTTTTTTTACAAAAGAATATTTGAAGACAGAGATTTTGGATAGAGGTTTGGCGGCTATCATTAAAGAGAGTTCTCTGTGCAGGGAAAAATCGGACTATGATGATTTTTATGTAGCGGGAAAAGGAGAGGCAGAGGAGCAGCTTAAAAATGCAAAATATTTTGTGCAGAAGATTGAGGAATATATTATGAGTATTTGAATGATTGAGGGTGCAGGTTGAATGAGAATTGCAATAAAACGTAAAGGCGCATTTTGGGCGGTGTGGGGATCGACGATGAATGATTATATAGAATATCAGCGGTCTGTGGCGTTAGAATTTCAGGCATATAAAAATAGAGTCCGCAATATGGTTGGCAGCTGCCACTGGGGTGAAGATGGACGATACAAAGAATTAGAGATACGAATAGAGATATGAAAGACTAAAAGGGATATTGATGCTGTTAAAAGGATAATATAAAGGATGAAAATGGGGTGCTAAATGAGAGATTATCTGTTATGCTATAATGGTAGACGGGAAGGTGCGCATGAGTACGCTTAAAGTGTTTTTCCCGGGGCCTATTTGCGGGACTGTGAAAGATGGCCGGAAGGCACTTACGCCGACAACGCCCAGGGGCTGGACGTGTTCAGGAAATATGTGGCGGACAGATTAGCGGTGATGGATTCCTATTACAAGAAATCTGTTCCCGCAACGCATATCTCCCCCTGACCCCTCATAAGATGTAAAAAACATTCTTAAGGGCATCCCTATGAAAGAATATATTGAGGAGCGGGCTATCAGTATTGCCAATTATATCATTGACAGTAATGCCACGGTTCGTCAGACGGCGAAAAATTTTGGAGTAAGTAAGAGTACGGTACATAAGGATGTAACCGACCGGCTCATGCAGATCAATCCCGCTCTGGCAAAACAGGCCCGGCAGGTGCTGGATGTAAACAAATCGGAACGCCATATTCGAGGGGGCATGGCGACAAAAGAAAAATATCTGCACAGGCAGCACCCGGAAGAGTGAAGAAAAAAAGACCAAAATACAGATATGGCCTCATATCTTTGTATCGAGGTCTTTTTTCGTTGTATTCTGGTTTACATTTTCTTCTATTCGAGATAAAATAGAACAGAGCTGTGAGCGCACAGCGTCTCATGGCTTATACTCGAATAAAAACTGCGAAGGACAAGGATATGCTGTATTCAAATCAAGATCTGAAGAAACTGATCATTCCGCTGGTGTTTGAGCAGCTTTTGGCTCTCCTGGTGGGCCTGGCGGACACGTTGATGATTTCCGGCGTGGGCGAAGCTGCCGTGTCGGGGGTATCTCTGGTCGATACGATCAATGTACTGATCATCAACATTTTTACGGCTTTCGGCACCGGAGGCGCCGTTATTGCAGGCCATTATCTGGGGAAAAAGGATCGTGAGGATGCATGCAGGGCGGGATGGCAGATCCTGCTTTTCTCCCTGCTCAGCTCGCTGGTAGTGACAGTGATCTTTATCCTGTTCCACAACGGCCTGCTTGAGCTGATCATCGGGAGGGTGGAACCGGCGGTGATGGACAATGCCAAATCTTATCTTGTTGTGACGGCGATCTCCTTTGTGCCATTGGCCGTATACAATGCCTGCGCCGGGCTGTTCCGCACGATGGGAGATTCCAAGACGACCCTGTATATTTCGGTGTTTATGAACATCCTGAACGTGATCGGAAACGCCGTCCTGATCTATGGGGCCGGAAAGGGAACGCTGGGAGCCGCGATATCCACCACATTTTCGCGGACAGTGGCTGCGGTTATCATTTTGGCTTTATTATTTGACGATAAAAGGACGATCAGTTTTAAAGGCCAGGTGACATTACGGTTTCGGGTGGATATGCTGAAAAAGATTTTGTACATAGGACTTCCCAACAGCCTGGAGAACAGCCTGTTCCAGCTGGGCAAGATCCTGACGATCAGCATGATCTCCACGATGGGAACTTATGCTATTGCGGCAAATGCAGTGTGTAATACGCTGGCATCTTTCAATGTTTTGCCGGGTTCCGCCATAAACAGCGGCATCGTGGCGATCGTGTCCGTGTGCGTCGGGGCCGGGGAGACGGAGCAGGCCCGGTATTACACGAAGAAGCTGATGAAGCTGGCGGAGCTCTGCGTGATCCTTATGTCGGCGCTGATCATTGCGGGGTCCGGCTGGGTGATCTCGTTTTACCACTTGAGCCCCGAGGCATCCAAGCTTGCCCGGGAAGTGCTCACTTATCACGCGGTGATGGTGATTCTGGCCTGGCTGTTGTCTTTTTCGCTTCCCAATACCTTCCGGGCGGCGGGAGACGTGGTCTTGCCAATGGCGGTCGCTATTGCGTCCATGTGGATTTTCCGGCTTGGCTTTGCCTATCTGTTGGGAATACATATGAAGATGGGGCTGATGGGAGTGTGGATCGCCATGACCATAGACTGGGTATTCCGGGCAATCTGTTTCGCAATACGTTTCAAGGGACATAAATGGGAGCGGAAAATGATAGGAGGAAAGGCATGACGGAAGAGGGAAAAAAGCGCTCTGAGCTGGCGGCCCGGGTGCTTGCCCTGTCCAGGGATGCGCTTTTGGTGCGGCTGCGCTTTTTTGACGCGGCGCTGGCCCAGCTCGTGCCTGTGGAGAAAAAAGAACTGGAAGGTATGGCAACGGACGGCGAGAGCTGCTTCTATGACCCGATTTATGTATTGAAACAATATCAGGAAGAGCCGAAGCTTGTGAACCGGCTGTATCTGCACATGTTGCTGCACTGTATTTTTTCGCACAGTTTTCAGTATGAAAGGCTGGAGATAGACAAATGGGATCTGGCTGCGGACATAGCGGTGGAAAATGTGATCCTGGAGCTGGGGCTGGAGAGTACGGCGCTGGAAAGGGATGCGGAGGCGGCGGCAAAGCTGAAGATCCTGCGGGAAGATGTGGGGCCGCTGACGGCGGAGCGGATCTACCGTTATCTGGGCCGCACATCGCTGACAGAGGGAGAAATACGGGAGCTGCGCAGCCTTTTTGAAAAGGACAGGCATATCTACTGGAAAAAGGCCATGCAGCCGGAGGTGACTCTGGAACAGTGGAAGAAGATCAGCGAGCGGGTAAAGGCGGATCTGAAGTCCTTCACCAGGGCGGGAACAGGCACTGAGATCCTTGAAAAAAATCTGGAGGAAACTACGCGGGATCGGTATGATTACAGTGAGATCCTGCGCCGGTTTACGGTCATGGGGGAGAACCTGGCTGTGAACGACGACGAGTTCGATTATGTATATTATATGTACGGGCTGGGGCAATACGGCAATCTGCCTCTGATCGAGCCTTTGGAGTACCGGGAAGAGAACAAGGTGAGGGAGTTCGTTATTGCCATTGACACTTCCGCTTCCTGCAGGGGGCCGTTGGTAAAAGCTTTTTTGCGGAAGACCTATTCGATCCTGAAAAGCAGTGAAAACTATTTCCGCCGTGTGAATGTACACATCATCCAGTGTGACGATCGGGTGCAGAGCGATACGAAGATTACCGGCGAGCAGGATTTTGAAACCTTTATTCGATACGGAAAACTGACGGGATTTGGCGCTACGGATTTCCGGCCGGTGTTTGAGTATGTGGAGCAGCTAAGGGCCCAGGGCGAATTTGAAAATCTCAAGGGATTGATCTATTTTACGGACGGATACGGTATTTACCCGGAGAAAATGCCGGATTATGAGGTGATCTTCGCCTTTTTGGATGAGGATGAAAACCGGGCTCCGGTTCCGGCCTGGAGCATGAAGGTAGTGTTGGAGAGCGAAGAGCTGGAACAGGAGGAAAGGGAGAAAGAGGATATTCATGAACATCAGGCAGGCTAAGGAATACATTAAAAATTCCGTGAATCTTTATTTAAAAAAGGATGAGTATGGGGAATACAGGGTATCCGTAGTGCGGCAGCGCCCTATTTTCCTTTTGGGGGCGCCGGGTATCGGCAAGACGGCGATCATGGAGCAGATCGCCCAGGAGATGGGGATCGCGCTTGTCTCTTACTCGATGACACACCATACGAGGCAGTCGGCGCTGGGCCTTCCCTTCATCACGGAAAAGGTCTACGGCGGTCAGCCGGTCCAGGTTTCTGAGTATACCATGAGCGAGATCATCGCTGCCGTGTATGACACCATGGAGGCCAGCGGGATCAGGGAAGGTATCTTGTTTCTGGATGAGATCAACTGCGTGTCGGAGACTTTGGCGCCGGCCATGCTGCAATTTCTGCAATATAAAGTGTTCGGGCGCCATAAAGTGCCGGAGGGATGGGTCATTGTCACCGCGGGGAACCCGCCGGAGTATAACCGCTCGGTGCGGGAATTTGACGTGGTGACATTGGACCGTATGAAAATTTTGGAGGTGGAGCCGGATCTTGCCGTGTGGAAGGAATATGCCGCCGGAAAACGCCTCCACGGGGCGGTAGTCAGTTATCTCGACCTGAAAAAGGATCAGTTTTACTGTATGGAGATGACGCCCAAGGGGCGCAGTTACGTAACTGCCAGGGGCTGGGAGGACCTGTCGGAGATCCTCAGCCTGTATGAGGAGGAACAGCTGCCGGTAGACGAGACCCTGGTAAGCCAGTATCTGCGAAATGATAGGATCGTCCGGGAGTTTACTGCCTATTATGATCTGTATAACAAGTACAAAAAGGACTATCAGATCGCGGATATTTTGGAGGGCAGGCCGTCCGGACAGGCGATCGCCCGGGCGAGGGCCGCGGCTTTTGACGAGCGGCTTTCGCTTCTTGGCATGTTGCTGGACCGGGTGCAGGCGGATATGGCCCAGGTGATGGAGCAGGCGGATTTCCTGTCAGATCTGCGGGGGCCGCTGCGGGGGCTTGACCAAAAAGCGGCGGATATGGAGGCCGGACAGGTAACGGAGACCTTGGGGCAGCAGGCGGAGGGGCGGAGAAAGCTTTTGGGAAACCTGCAGACGGCAAATTCACTGTCCGATGCCGACCGAAAGCGGCACCAGGCTGTGATCCGTTTTTTGGAAGAGGGCCGGAAGGAACTTCTTTTGAAAGAAGCTGCCACAGGGGAAGAAGCCTGCGGGATAGTGAAGAAGCGCTATACTGACCGTCTGAAGCGTCTGAAAGAAGAAGCGGCCAGGGTACAGGAGGAGCTTCACTCTCTGTTTTTGTTTGTAGAGGAGGCGTTTTCCCAGGGAAACGAGCTTTTGATCCTGGTGACTGAGCTGACAGTGAACGATGCGGGCGCCCGGTTCATCGCGGCTTTTGGAAGCGCGGATTATCAGAGGCACAACCAGGAACTGATGCTGAGCGAACGAGAGGATGAGATCCGCTCCAGCATCGCGGAGCTAGGGCTGTGAAGCGAGGAAGAGGAACGGAAAGGTGCAGGAGAGGGAGCTGGCGATTCCGGGAGGAAGCCTATATTATATCACGGAACAAAATAAGGTGACGGTCACGCGGTTTCAGGGGAATGCCGCGGAAGTGCGTGTGCCGGAGCGCATAGAGGAGACGCCTGTGGCCGCCGTGGGAAAGAAAGCTTTTCTGAGCAGAAAGGACCTGCGCAGGGTCACGCTTCCGGAGACGCTGGAAGAACTGGGAGACTGGGCTTTTGCCTATTGTGACAATCTGCTGCAGGTGACGCTGCCGGGAAAGCGGATCCGTTTTGGCAGGGCGGTCTTTCTGGAATGCGCGAAGCTTGAACAGCTGGAATGCGGGCGGGGGCGGCAGGTAGCGGAGCTGATGGCTGCGGCGGTGAGAAGCTTTGGCGCGTACTACCTGCTGGATCTGGCGGAGGCGGGAAGCGGGGAATGGCTGGAAAAATGGGATGCCAGGCTGCGGGATGTGCTTTATGCCCCGGACCGGGAGGGGTATTCCAGGCAGGTGCTTTGCGGCGAGGAAGATTATGGCAGCACGGACCTTGGGGCGTATGTAAATGGCCGGAGGAAGGAAAAGGTCCGGCTTGCGCTGCTTCGCTGCCTGCGGCCCATGGGGCTCTCCGAAGGGTTCCGGAAGGAACTGGAAGGGTATCTGCTGGCCCATACGAAGGGCGGCGAGAGCGCTGAGACATGGCAGGTGATCCTGGAAGAGCACGGGGAGCACCGGGAGTATTATGAGCTTTTTGCCCGGCTTGGCTGTGTGCGGAAGGAAAACCTGGACGGGATCCTGACGGACATTGGCCAGGCCCATCCGGAGATGAAGGCGTTTTTCCTTCGATGCCAGCAGGAACAGCCGGGAGGGAAAAATTTCCTGGACGACCTGGAATTATAGGGTATTTCTTGTTTTTTTTCTTAATTTATCCAGGCCAAAGTTGAAGAACCGGAAGAATTTTGCTATACTGGGCCTTGACGCAAAGAGCGTGAAGGATTAGTTGACAGGCTGTCTCGGACAGCAGAAAAGAGGGGGATATGACATTTGCCCAGGCAAAGGAAAAGTTAGAGAAATACGGGCAGGAGCACCTGTTGAAGTATTATGACGAGCTTTCCGCACAGGAACAGGATATGCTGCTCGCCCAGATCGCTGCCACGGACATGGAGATACTGGAAGCGTGCAGGCACAGGGAGGAGCTGTCGAAGAAAGGTGTGATCACGCCCCTTGCGGCAATGCAGCTGCCGGAGATCGAGGCGAACCGGGAGGAGTTTACCGCTATAGGGCTGGATGCCATTCGCGCGGGGAAGGTGGGCGCGGTTTTGCTGGCGGGAGGCATGGGGACACGCCTTGGATCTGACGATCCCAAGGGAATGTTCAATGTGGGCATGACCAGGGAGCTGTATATTTTTGAATGTATCATTCATAATCTGCTGGATGTGGTGACGCAGGCGGATACCTGGATCCATCTGTTTATCATGACAAGTGACAAGAATCACGAGGCCACTGTAAAATTCCTAAAGGAGCACCGTTTTTTCGGATACCGGGAATCGTTTGTCCATTTCTTTACTCAGGAGATGGCGGCTGCTACGGATTATGAGGGAAAGATCTTCCTGGAGGAAAAGGGAAAGCTCTCCACCTCTCCCAATGGAAACGGCGGCTGGTTTATATCGATGAAGAAGGCAGGGCTTCTGGAGATGGCGCATGAGGAAGGGATCCAGTGGATGAACGTGTTCGCGGTGGATAACGTGCTACAGCGGATCGCGGATCCCTGCTTTGTCGGCGCCACCATCCGGAAAAACTGTGTGGTGGGAGCCAAGGTGGTGAGGAAGAGTACGCCGGATGAAAAGGTCGGCGTCATGTGCCTGGAGGACGGCAGGCCCTCTATCGTGGAATATTATGAGCTTACCAGGGAACTTATGGAGGCAAAGGATGAGAACGGAGATCCTGCTTACAATTTTGGCGTGATACTGAATTACCTGTTCAGCGTGGCCGAGCTGGAGAGGATCCTGGAGCAGCGCCTGCCCCTGCACATTGTAGAAAAGAAGATCCCGTACCTGGACGAGGCGGGCGAACAGATAAAGCCTCAGGAGCCTAATGGCTATAAGTACGAGAATTTAGTGCTGGATATGATCCACCAGATGGAGAGCTGCCTTCCCTTTGAAGTGGTGCGGGAAAAAGAGTTTGCCCCGATCAAAAACAGGACGGGGGTGGATTCTGTGGAGAGTGCCAGGGCGCTGCTCCAAAAGAACGGCGTACAGCTTTAAAAGATTCAAAGATATAACATAACGACAGGTTTCACTAACAAAAGAGTATTGATAAACCGGGAGTTTTTGAGTATCCTTTTATTCAACAGAAAACATAAGGTGAGTGCAGCGCCGGGGAGGCCCGGGCCGCGCGGATAGGAGGAGCTATGAGGATTTTGGTTACAGGCGGAGCCGGTTTTATCGGCAGTCACACGGTGGTAGAGCTTCAGCAGGCCGGATACGATGTGGTGGTGCTGGACAATCTCAGCAATTCCAGCGAAAAGTCCTTGAAGAGGGTGGAGGCTATCACCGGAAAGAAAGTTCCGTTCTATAAGGCGGACATTCTGGACCGCCAGGCGCTGGAGAAAATTTTTTCGGAGGAAAGCATCGATGCGGTGATCCATTTCGCAGGGCTGAAGGCTGTGGGAGAGTCCGTTCAGAAACCCTGGGAGTATTACGAAAACAATATAGCGGGCACATTGACGCTGGTGGATGTGATGCGGCGGCACGGGGTGAAAAACATCATCTTCTCCTCAAGCGCTACGGTCTATGGCAATCCGGCATTTATCCCCATCACGGAAGAATGCCCCAAAGGACAGTGCACCAACCCTTACGGCTGGACAAAGTCTATGCTGGAGCAGATCCTCTCCGATGTCCAGAAGGCGGATCCCGAGTGGAATGTGATCCTGCTGCGCTACTTCAACCCCATCGGCGCCCATAAGAGCGGCAGTGGGAAAGCTGAAAGAGCTGGGAGTGTTTGGCAACGATTACGACACCCCCGACGGCACCGGCGTCCGGGATTATATCCATGTGGTGGATCTGGCGCTGGGCCATGTGAAAGCGCTGCAGAAGATCCAGGAAAAAGCGGGGTTGAAGATATATAACCTGGGCACAGGCGTGGGTTACAGCGTATTGGATATTGTGAAAAACTTTGAGGAAGCCACCGGGGTGAAGATCCCTTATGTGATAAAGGCCAGACGGCCCGGGGATATCGCCGTCTGTTACGCGGATGCAAGCCTGGCGAAAGCGGAGCTGGGATGGGAGGCACAGTATGGGATCCGGGAGATGTGCGAGGATTCCTGGAGATGGCAGAAAATGAATCCCAACGGTTACGAGGACTGATGTTAGGCGACATATACGTACATAAAGATAAAGTGGCAGATGCTTCCCGCCATGACGAACAGATGAAACACTTCGTGGGAGCCGAAGCCTTTGTGCCTTGAGTTAAAGAGCGGGAGTTTCAGGGCGTAGATAATGCCGCCCGCCGTATAGATCAGGCCGCCGGCCAACAGCCACAGAAAAGCAGCCGTGGGAAGGGTGGAGAGGAGCTGGCCAAAGACCAGCAGGCACACCCATCCCATGGCGATATAGATCACAGAGGAGAACCACTTGGGACAGGTGATCCAGCAGGCTTTGACCAGCATCCCCGCCAGGGCGATGCCCCAGACCAGGGCCAGCAGAGTATAGCCTGCGCTCCCTCCCAAAACGATAAGACAGACGGGAGTATAGGAACCGGCGATAAGCACAAAAATCATCATGTGGTCCAGTTTGCGGAAGACCGTCAGGGGCCGTCCGGAGAGATTCACCGAGTGGTAAGCGGCGCTGGCGCCGTAGAGCAGGATCATGCTTGTCATGAACACTGCCATGGAAGTGAAGTTCAGGCTTCCAGAGCGGACGCCGGCCTTTACAAGCAGCGGCACCGCCGCAAAAACGGCCATCATCATTCCGATGAAATGTGTAATGGCGCTTCCGGGTTCACGGATCGTTATCTGCATAAAATCTTCCTCCAGTCTAAAATACTTGCACGGGCATCTGGCGGATACAGCCAGGGGCGCTGTGTGCCGATGCCACGCATTATGCGCCGGCCAAAGCGGATGCGGCCATGATGGCGATAGCATGTGCAGCTTTCCAAAAACTATACGACAAAGCAACAAAAAACACATGTTAAAAATAAAATACGCAAGATGTAGTTTTCAAAACTACATCCAGGCAAAATGATAGTACAACGGATCCGTGGAATTGTCAACAGGAAAATCAATCTTCTTCTATAACCTGGATCTCCAGATAATCAAAATCGATGGACTCTATAAAATTATCCTGGGTAAATCGCGTCTTATTGTGGCGCTTGAATTCTGAGATGTTTTTATCCAGCCAGATAGGGCTGGACAGGTCAAAGCGGACACAGATCTCCTCCAGTGCCCGGAAAATTTTGTGAGTGCGCGTGTCGTCACTGTCGTTTCCCACGCAGAGATCCCGGAGCATGTGATTATTCTCAAATACTTTAGCCCAAAGTCGAAACATGATCCCTCCCATCCGGCCCCTGAACGGCCCCGGCAGATTTTCAGCTCTATGGTAATCGATTTTATCCAAAAGCGCAAGCCTTAAAAATCCGTGCGGCTTTAAAGCAGGGACAATGGTTCTGGATCGGGCCGGACGGTCATATATATAAAAGGTACGGCTTTCGCTGCAATAATAAACAAAATAAATGAAAAAAGGATTAATTTTTTGTGAATAACATACATTTATATGACCTTTTATGGTATAATAATTACGATTTAGACGAAGCCTGGCTGACAGGGGGCCGGAGCAAGGGAAAAAAGGTCCGATCTTATGAAGGAGCAGTTATGGAACTAAAGGCAGATAACGGAGAAGGAATCGACAGCTGGCGGGAAGTGACATTGGTTTACAATGCCGCGCTGAGGCAGGTGGAGACAAAGATGGCGATCCTCAATGATGAGTTTCAGCATGTGCATCAATACAATCCCATAGAACATATCAAATCCCGTATCAAGACGCCGGAAAGCATAGTGAAGAAACTGAAAAGAAACGGATATGAGTCCACTATTGACAATATGGTAAAATACATAAACGATATTGCGGGAATAAGGATCATCTGTTCTTTTACATCCGATATATACCGGATCGCGGACATGATCGCGGAGCAGCGGGATATCAGGGTGCTGGCTGTAAAGGATTATATCACGTTCCCCAAGGCGAGCGGTTATAAGAGTTATCATATGATCGTCACGGTGCCGGTATATCTGTCTGACCGGACGGTGGACACCAAGGTGGAGATCCAGATCCGGACGGTCGCGATGGATTTCTGGGCCAGCCTGGAGCATAAGATCCATTATAAGTTCGAGGGCGACGCCCCGGAGCATATCCGTAACGAGCTGGTGGAGTGCGCCAAGATGGTCTCTGATCTGGACGCCAGAATGCTGCAGCTGAATAATCAGATCCTGAATATCAGCCAGATGTCGAAGAAAAATCAGGAATAGATCGGCTTGGCCGGGCATGGCTCCGTATGGCCCGGGATCTGTGCCGACACGCGGAAGTTCCTGCCTATGAATTAAGAAGCGGCGGCGAATGCGTCAGCACAACAGGATAAGAGAAGATATGCGCAAAGAGCAGCGCAGAAATGAGGTAAAAAATGGAAAGAAAACGCCACAAAGCCCTTCCCGGATGGGGAAGGGCTTTGTATATTGCAATATGGCGAGGGAAGAAAAAGAAAACATGTTGTGGCTGCTTCTCAGATGAGGAGTGCCCGGGCATCTTTCGACACCCGGGCTATTATGAAAAAATTTATCTTGTCTACTGTATCACAATACACCAAGTAAGACAGATGCCACTGGCTTTTCTTTAAAACAAGTGTAACAATGAAATATGAACAAAGTATGAACACGATGTAAAAACTTGGTTAATGTTATAAAAAAACCGGGTATTTTTATGGGAAAGTATACGATTTGCACAAAAACAAACGCCGAATGGCGTGGCCGGATTCTGTTTGTCCGCCGCGGCCGCAAGTTTCCGCTTGAGAGTTGCCGTAAAAGATGATAGAATGAGCGTAAGCAGCGACGGTTTCAGGGGGAATACCGGCGGTATTTGCCGCAGGATAAACGTGGAGGAAAACAAATGGATATGTTTATGGATAAGCTGGCACAGAAGCTGACAGCGCAGGAGATCATCAAAGCCAACACGACGGCGGAGGAGGGGGAGCTGAAACGGCTCCGCGATCAGGTCGAGGAATATGACAAATGCTTAAGCCGGCTGCAGCAGATCCTGGAGGAGGGCGCCGAAAAGCTTCAGGGAAATTCCACTGTAAATGAGGAGATCCGGAACTTGTTGGATGAGAAAGGCAAACAGCTGGACAGTATGCTGAACACGGTTTCGCTTCAGAGTACGCAGCTTCAGAATCTCTTGGCCCAGCAGATGGAAAATGCCGATAAGAATCTGGAGACCCGCCTCAAGGAAACGGACAAGGGCCTTGCGGCCCGCTTTGAGGAGACAGAGAAAGGGCTTACGGCCCGCTTTGAGGAGACAGAAAAGGGCCTCACGGCTCGTTTTGAGGAGGCGGAGAAAGGGTTTGCCGCCCGCTTGGAGGAGTCGGACAAGAAGCTGGATGAGAGGCTGGAAGGTTTGGACAGCGGCATTACGGAGCGGCTTGCCGGAATGACGCGTTCTCTGAACGAGAAGATGGATCAGCTGGATGGGAAGCTGGACGAGCCGGCTGCAGGCGGCATGGGAGAGATGCTGGATGACCGTCTCAGCGCGGTCAGCGAGAGCATACATAAGGAATGTGTGAAAGTATACAGAAATGTGCAGGCCGTGGTGGTAGAAGAGGGCGGAAAGCAGGCGGAGACCTTGACGGGCGCAGCCTCCGGAGTGCAGAAGATCGGAAAGAAGCTCAACATTGTTTTTGGCGTTTCCCTGGCGGCACTGCTGTTCTCTTTGGCCGGTGCGGTCCTTCAGGTCCTTGGCGCGATGGGGGTCAAACTCTTTTAGTGAGGCGGATATGGCGAAGGAAATCTGGAAACCCGGCAATATGCTCTATCCCCTGCCGGTAGTCATGGTGAGCATGGCGGACAGGAACGGAAAATATAATATCATTACGATTGCATGGGCGGGAACGGTCTGCACCGACCCGCCCATGGTCAGTATATCGGTTCGGCCGGAGCGCTACTCTTATCCCATACTCAGGGAGACGGGAGAATTTGTGGTGAATCTGACTACCAGGGATCTGGTCTTTGCGGCGGACTATTGCGGCGTAAAGAGCGGCCGGGAAACAGACAAATTTAAGGAGCTTGGCCTGACGCCTGCGGGGGCGTCCTGTGTGGGGGCGCCCCTGATCGGTGAGAGCCCGGTGAACTTGGAGTGCAGGGTGAAACAAGTGATCCCTCTCGGCTCACATGACATGTTTCTGGCGGAGGTGGCGGCGGTTCACGCGGAAGACCGGTTTATGGACCAGCAGCGCAAGTTCCATTTGGAACAGGCGGAGCCTGTGGTTTACTCCCACGGAGCGTATCTGCTCTGCGGGGAACAGCTGGGCACTTTTGGATACAGCGTCCGGCGAAAGGCAGAGAAGAAGCACGAAAGGAAGCGCGGGTGATGAGGGGGGCCTCCGGCAGCTGGAAAGAAAAGCGGGAGGCGTTTCTCTTCTGGGCGATCCTGGCGGTTGCCGCCGCGGTCCGGTGTTATCGGTTTGTGGCGGTTCCGGGAGGCGTAAACCAGGATGAGGCCATGGCCGGGGTGGACGCCTGGGCGTTGTCCCAATATGCGACGGATCGGTTCGGCACCTTTATGCCGGTGCATTTCACGGCCTGGCGGTACGGTCAGATGAGTGTGCTGCTGTCTTACTGCATGATCCCTTTCATAAAACTGCTGGGATTTGGAACCCTGGCAGTGCGAATGCCTATGCTTCTGGTGAGCTGCGGTTCCGTCGCGGTCGTGTATCTGGTGGGGAAGCGGCTTTCCGGCCGGAACTTTGGACTGCTGGCCATGGCGCTGACAGCTGTCAACCCCTGGCATTTTATGCAAAGCCGCTGGTCACTGGACTGCAATCTCTTTCCTCATGTGTTCCTGTTTGCGTTCTACCTGCTCCTTGTAGGTTTGGAAAAGCATTGGGCTCTGTATTGTTCTATGGTGTTTTTTGGATTGACCCTCTATTGTTACGGCATAGCGGTTTATTCTGTGGTTCCGTTCCTGCTGGCATATGGTGCGTGGTGCCTTTTAAAGGGCTGCCTGAAGCCCGGACAGCTGCTGCTCTGCGCGGCGGTGTTCACCGTGATAGCGATGCCGGAACTGCTTGTGATGGCGATCAATCTTTTTGGATGGCCTACAGTGGAAACGCCCTTTTTTACGCTGAGTTATTTCCCGGAGAGCGTGAGGAGCAGGGACATACTCTTTTTAAATTTTTCCGTCGGACAGATGGTGCGGAATGTGAAAGCTATGGCGGATACCTGTTTTCTCCAAAAGGACGGGGCGATCTATAACGCGCTTCCCGATTTCGGCCCCATGTACGTGATCTCCCTGCCATTCATGCTGTATGGCATAGGGAGCTTTGGAAGAAAACTGTTCCGGGTGTCCCGGGAGGATGACCCGGCAAAAAGGGCGGCGGGAACGGCTCTATGGGGATGGCTGTTGATGGGGCTCTGGGTTGGCGTTGTGACTTACCAGGTAAACGTAAACCGGATCAATATCATTTTTTATCCTCTGATCTTTTTCTGCGGCTATGGGATCGCCGCGCTGGCAAAAAGGTTCAGGTCTTTGCGCTATGTGGTGGCGGGAGGGTATGCGGCCTGTTTCATCCTGTTTTTGGCGGCATATTTTACCACCTTTGCAGGGCAGATCCCTTTTTACTTCAATGAAAATTTCCTGCGCGTGGTGAAGACGGCGGATGGGATGGAGGGATACGACCGGCTGTATATTACGTCCAACGCGGACTGGCAGCAGGGATGGCAGATGACAGAGATCCTGACGCAGTATGCCTGCCGGATCGACGCTGCATATTATCAGGGGAAAACGACGGTCACAGGCGGCAGGGACCTTCTTCCCTATTCGGAGCGCTATCACTTTGTGGACATGGAGGGCCTGGGCAACTTTGATCCGTCGGGGCTTTATCTGGTCCATGTGACGGAGATGGAAAAACTGCCCTTTCCCTATGAGATCCTGGCGGCGGACGGAAACTATGTGATCCTGCGGGCCTCTTTGGAAGAGGTCTTCTCCGGCGGCTGTGCGCCTGCCTTTGCGAATGGCGCGGGCTGAACTGTTGCATGGATATAGTAACCGTTCAGCCGGTTGACGTGTTCAGAGGAAAATCATGCTCGCACGAATTTTACTCTGGATACGACAGAGATCTGACTGTTACTGTATATGGGGGAATAATCCAGGTAATGCTTTACAAGCGCAGAAATTGCTGTTAGAATAAATTTGGCATAAATATTACAAAATTGTTAAATGATACCCGTTCGTATAAATCAAGTATTGGAAAAACTATGAAAAAGAAAAAAAGGAATCATAAAAAGTACAAGTTTACATATATTATGACCACAGTGTTTACCCTTTTTTTCTGTACGCTGTTTTTGAAGGGATATACTCCGTTTGAAGAGACCGGGGATAACCTCTTTCACGTACAGGTAAACGGCCAGGCGGTGGGAACGCTGGGAGATCCGGAAGAGGCGGAGGAATTGCTGATCCAGGCGCGCAGGGATGTGGTTTCCTCCAGCCAGGAGCTTGTGTTCATGGAAGCGGAGCTGGAAGTGGAAGGTGAGGAGGTGCTCTGGGGCCGGGTGGATGAGAAGGAAACCGTGCTCGCGAATATGGAGGACGTTCTGCGGGGATGTATCCAGGAGACGATGCACCATTCCTACACCATGAAAGTGAACGAATATATTGTGAATCTTGCCAGCGCGGAGGAGGTAAAGCAGCTCCTTCAGGCGGCGGTGGACAAGTATGACAGGGAGGGCAAGTTCCGGGTGGAACTGGTATATGATAACAGCAGGGAATTTAGTGTGCTGACGGCTGATGTGACGGATGCGGACCCGACGGCGGAAGAGGGAGAGAGCGCTGTTGTGGAAGGCGGGATCCAGAGCTTTTTTGACCAGATCGGCACCAGGGAGATGCCGCAGGAGGAAAAGGATTTTGACGATTATGACCAGGGGATCCTGGAAATGGATTTCGCGGAGAAGGTGGAGATCGTGGAGTCTTATCTGCCCCTCAGCCAGCTGACGCTTCTGGACGAGGCCATCGAGCAGGTGACAAAAGATCAGGAAGTTCCCGGGGAGTACGAGGTGGTTGCCGGGGATACGCTGTCTGAGATCGCCATAAAGGTGGGGATCCCCATGGAAGAGATCGTGGAGATGAACGATAGCCTGGAGAGCATTTCCTCCACGCTGCAGATTGGCCAGAAGCTTGTGATCGTGGAGCCTGAGCCGGAGATCTCCGTGACCAGGACGGAAGAGCGTTATTATGAGGAGAGTTACGACGCGGAAGTGATCTATATCGACAACGACGACTGGTTTACCACCCATACGGAGGTGCACCAGATGCCGTCTGCAGGATTCCGCAAGGTTATTGTAGATGTGTCCTATGTAAACGACAAAGAAGTCTCCAGGGAGATCCTGAAAGAGGAGATCGTGATGGAGGCGGTTGCCAAGATCGTGGAGCGGGGAACCAAGATCCCGCCCGATTATATCAAGCCTATTTCCGGCGGGCGGAAAACTTCCGGGTTTGGCCTCCGGAAGGCGCCTACAAAGGGAGCGAGCACCAACCACAAGGGGCAGGACTGGGCTATACCTGTGGGAACTCCTGTGTATGCTTCCTGCGGCGGTACGGTGGCGAAGGCCGGCTGGGGAAGCGGCTACGGATATGTGGTCTATATCAACCATATAGACGGCAGGCAGACCCGGTATGCCCACCTGAGCAAGATCCTGGTGAAGGCAGGCCAGACCGTAAAGCAGGGAGAGCGGATCGCGCTCAGCGGCAACACCGGAGTGACGACCGGGCCTCATCTGCATTTTGAAATGCTTATCAATGGCAAGCAGGTAGATCCTTTGAAATATTTAAAATAGCTGTTGGCTGAGCAGCGTTCGGCCCGCGCCATTCCCGAAGCCGCGCTGCCGAGCTCTCCGGCGCTGTGCGCCTGCCTTTGCTCATTAAATGGGTAGCAATTCAGCCCGCGCCATTCCCGAAGCCGCGCTTACGCGCTTTTCGTTGCTCATAAAATGGCGCTCCCTCGGTTGCGGCCTGGCGATTGCGGTATTTACAAATAGGGAAAAATATGGTAGTATTTCTGTGATCTTTCATAAAAGGGACGGAAAAGTAAATTTTTTAAATAAAACTGACCTTAAACAGAGGTATCGATAGATGGAACAATACGCAATCAAAGGCGGGAATCCCCTGGTGGGAGACGTTGAGATCGGGGGTGCGAAAAATGCGGCACTTCCTATTCTTGCTGCTTCCACAATGACGGATGAGACCGTATATATAGAAAATATGCCCGATGTGCGGGATACAAATGTGCTGCTGGACGCCATGCAGAGTATTGGCGTTATGGTGAAAAGGACGGATCGCCACAGCGTGGTGCTGAATTCCGGCAACGTCAGCAATCTGGTCGTGGACACAGATGGGATCAAAAAGATCAGGGCCTCCTATTATCTGTTGGGGGCGCTTCTGGGAAAATACAAATGTGCGGAGGTGGCGCTGCCGGGAGGCTGCGACATTGGAAGCCGCGCCATAGATCAGCACATCAAGGGTTTCCGTGCCCTGGGCGCGGAGGTGGTCATAGAGCATGGGCTGATCAAAGCCAGGGCGGAGCGCCTGAAGGGCAGCCATATATATATGGATGTGTCCAGCGTTGGGGCTACGATCAATGTAATGATGGCGGCCGCTATGGCGGAGGGGATGACCATCATCGAAAACTCGGCTAAGGAGCCCCATGTGGTGGATCTGGCCAATTTCCTGAACAGCATGGGCGCCAACATCAAGGGCGCCGGAACGGATGTGATCCGCATCAAGGGGGTCACGAAGCTGCACGGTTCCGAGTACACGATCATTCCGGATCAGATCGAGGCGGGAACTTTTATGTTTGCCGCGGCTGTGACAAAGGGCGACGTGACGGTGAAAAATGTGATCCCGAAGCACCTGGAGTCCATAACGGCAAAGCTTCTGGAGATCGGCTGCGAGGTGGAGGAGGCGGATGACTGTATTCGCGTGGTAGCCTCAAAACCCTTGGACCACACCCAGGTAAAGACGCTGCCTTACCCGGGATTTCCTACGGATATGCAGCCGCAGATCACAGTGGCCCTGGCTCTTTCTAAGGGCACCAGCATTGTGACGGAGAGTATCTTTGAAAATCGTTTTAAATATGTAGATGAACTGACCAGGATGGGCGCCAATATAAAGGTGGAGGGAAATACCGCCATCATCGATGGCGTCAGCCGGTATACCGGGGCAAGCATTTCGGCGCCGGATCTGCGGGCGGGCGCCGCGCTGGTGATCGCCGCGCTGGCTGCGGTGGGTTATTCCACAGTGGACGATATCAAGTATATCGAGCGGGGATATGAGGATTTCCACCTGAAGCTCCAGGGGCTGGGCGCACAGATCGAGTTGGTCCAGACAGAGAAGGATTTCCAGAAATTCAAGCTCCAGGTGGGGTGAACTGTTACCGATATTTGTGCTATTTTGTGCTATTTTTTAATTTCCTGTTGACAGAATAGCTGCTTCATTGTATGGTAGAAGAGCAACAAAAAGTGAATATGATTTCTCTTATTCAGAGCTGGCGGAGATACATAGGATCGATGAAGCCACGGCAACCCCTGTTGAGGAAGGTGCCCACCTGAGCGAGTAAAATCGAGCAATAAGAGGATTGAAGATCGAAAGATTCAGGTCCGCTTATCGCAAGCGGGCTTTTCTTTTTGTCCGGGCATGTCTGACCGCGAGACATGCGGAGCCACAGAAATTGCGATGGGGAATCATTTCACGATGGAGATTTTCAAAGCATAAGGAGGAAAAACATCATGGAAAAACACTTATTTACCTCGGAATCTGTGACGGAGGGCCATCCCGACAAACTCTGTGACGCGGTTTCCGATGCGATCCTGGACGCCTGCATCGAGCAGGACCCTATGAGCCGGGTGGCATGTGAGACGGCCAGCTGCACCGGTTTCGTGCTGGTGACCGGCGAGATCACGACAAAGGCAAACCTGGACATCCCCGCCATCGTGCGCCATACGGTAAACGAGATCGGCTATAACGATTCCAAGGTGGGATTTGACGGCAATACCTGCGCCGTAATGGTGGCGCTGGACAAACAGTCGCCGGATATTGCCATGGGCGTGGACAAGGCGCTGGAGGCAAGAGAATCCCGCATGAGCGACGCGCAGATCGAGGCGATCGGAGCAGGCGACCAGGGTATGATGTTTGGCTACGCCACCAATGAGACGCCGGAGCTGATGCCCTACCCTATCTCCCTGGCACACAAACTCACAAGACAGCTGACGAAGGTGCGCAAGGAGGGAACTTTGCCCTATCTGCGGCCGGACGGAAAGAGCCAGGTCTCTGTGGAGTACGATGAGGCGGGAAAGCCCGTGCGCCTGGAAGCGGTGGTGCTTTCCACCCAGCACGACGAGAACGTGACGCAGGAAAAGATACATACCGACATCAAAAAATATGTGTTTGACCCGGTCCTGCCCAAAGAGATGGTGGATGAAAATACCAAGTTCTTCATCAATCCCACCGGCCGATTTGTGATCGGCGGCCCTCAGGGAGATGCCGGGCTCACAGGACGGAAGATCATTGTGGATACCTACGGCGGCTATGCGCGTCACGGCGGCGGGGCTTTCTCCGGAAAGGACTGCACAAAGGTAGACAGAAGCGCCGCCTATGCCGCTCGTTATGTGGCGAAGAATATCGTGGCGGCGGGCCTGGCCGAAAAATGCGAGATCCAGCTTTCCTATGCCATCGGAGTGGCTCAGCCCACCTCTGTCATGGTAGACACCTTCGGCACCGGAAAGATTTCCGACGAGAAGCTGGTGGACATTGTGAGGGAGAATTTTGACCTGCGCCCCGCGGGTATCATCAAAATGCTGGATCTGCGCCGGCCTATTTACCGCCAGACCGCCGCGTATGGCCATTTCGGACGCGACGACCTGTCTCTTCCCTGGGAGGCGGTTGACAAGGCGGAAACGTTGAAAAAGTATTTGTAATAGGTTCCCAAAAACTGAATCAGAACATCATGGAGCTGCCGCCTGGGCGAAATGCGTGAGGCGGCGGCTCTTTTTGCTGTTTCCCGTCGGCGCAGGATCCGGCCGGAGGTTTTTCTAAATTTACAAACCGGCCGTTTTTCAGTATAATAGGTGTATCGGTTCAGGCGCACAGCGCCGGAGGGCACGGCAGCGCGGCTTTGCGGATGGCGCGGGCTGAACTGTTGCTAATGGGTGTTAGGTATTTGGGAGGAGTGACTGCTATGGCATTTGCGCATCTGCATGTCCACACGGAATATTCCCTGCTGGACGGTTCCAATAAAATAAAAGAGTATGTGGCCAAGGTGAAAGCGCTGGGAATGGACAGTGCGGCCATCACAGACCATGGCGTTATGTACGGTGTCATCGATTTCTACAAGGCGGCCCGGGCGGCGGGGATCAAGCCGATCCTTGGCTGCGAAGTGTATGTGGCGCCGAACTCCCGATTTGACAAGGAACTTACGGGAGGAGAGGACCGCTATTACCACCTGGTGCTGCTGGCGGAAAACAATACAGGCTACGCGAACCTTATGAAGATCGTCAGCCGCGGCTTCACGGAAGGGTACTACTATCGCCCAAGGGTAGATATGGAGATACTGAACCGTTACCATGAAGGGATCATCGCGCTTTCGGCCTGCCTTGCGGGAGAGGTGCAGAGATGTATTATGAAAGGGCTTCCGGAAGAGGCGAGAAAAACCGCCAGAAAGTATGAGGACTGTTTTGGCAGGGGCAATTTCTTTTTAGAGCTGCAGGATCACGGTATGCCGGAACAGCGCATGGTGAATACGGAATTGCTGCGGATGAGCAAAGAGCTGGACATTCCTATGGTAGTTACCAACGATGTGCATTACACCTACGCGGAGGACGCCGACTCGCATGATGTTTTGCTCTGCCTCCAGACAAATAAGAAGCTGACGGACGAGGACAGGATGCGCTATGTGGGAGGCCAGTATTATGTAAAAAGCGAGGAAGAGATGAAGGGGCTGTTCCCTTACGCCTGGGAGGCGGTGGAGAACACACAGCGGATTGCTGACCGCTGTAACGTGGAGATCGAGTTCGGCGTCACGAAACTGCCGAAATATGAAGTTCCGGAGGGGTATGACTCCTGGAGCTACTTAAATAAGCTCTGTGACGAAGGGCTTGCGGAGCGTTACGGTGACGGAAACCTGCCCGCCGGCGATACGGGGCAGACGCTGCGGGAGCGCCTGGATTACGAGCTCTCCGTGATCCATTCCATGGGATATGTGGATTACTTTTTGATCGTGTGGGATTTCATCAATTACGCAAAGAGCAATCGTATCCCCGTGGGGCCGGGGCGGGGCTCCGCGGCTGGAAGCATTGTCTCCTACTGCCTGAAGATCACCAATGTGGATCCGATCCGGTACAATCTTCTGTTTGAGCGGTTCCTGAATCCGGAACGGGTATCCATGCCGGATATTGATATCGATTTCTGCTTTGAGCGAAGGCAGGAGGTGATCGACTATGTAGAGGGGAAATACGGCTCCGACAAGGTGGTGCAGATCGTTACTTTTGGTACGCTGGCGGCCAAGGCGGTGGTCAGGGATGTGGGGCGCGTTTTGGATCTGCCGTATAGTTATGTGGATTCTATCGCGAAAATGATTCCCAAAGAATTGAATATCACCCTGGATCTGGCGCTGGAAAAGAACCCGGAACTGAACAAGATGTATCAGGAGGATGAACAGGTCCGCCATCTCATCGACATGTGCAGACGGCTGGAAGGGCTGCCGAGAAATACTTCCATGCATGCGGCGGGGGTGGTGATCTGCCAGAAGGCGGCGGACGAGTTTGTTCCCCTCTCCCGGGGCGGCGACGGCTCTATAGTCACTCAGTTTACGATGACGACTCTGGAGGAGCTGGGCCTTTTGAAGATGGATTTCCTGGGCCTGCGGACGCTGACAGTGATAGACGATGCC
Source organism: uncultured Acetatifactor sp. (assembly GCA_947588705.1). GTDB lineage: Bacteria > Bacillota > Clostridia > Lachnospirales > Lachnospiraceae > Acetatifactor. The sequence goes on from CANPYT010000001.1 coordinate 115,271, forward strand.
GTAAAGTTTGTGGAAAAGAACAAAGGCGTACATATAGATGTGGATCATATCGATTACGACGACCCCAAGGTGCTGGCGGCTATCGGCACCGGGAAAACCGAGGGGGTGTTCCAGCTGGAAAGCGGCGGCATGAAAAGCTTTATGAAGGAACTGAAGCCGCGGAACCTGGAGGAGATCATCTCCGGTATTTCCCTGTACCGGCCCGGCCCTATGGAATTTATCCCCCAGTACATCGAGGGCAAAAACAACCCGGAGCGCGTGACATATGCGTGTCCCCAGCTGGAGAGCATCCTGGCGCCCACCTACGGCTGTATCGTCTATCAGGAGCAGGTGATGCAGATCGTCCGGGACCTGGGCGGGTATACCATGGGGCGCAGCGACCTGGTGCGGCGCGCCATGAGTAAAAAAAAGCAGTCCGTGATGGAAAAGGAGCGGGCCAACTTTATCTACGGGAACCAGGAAGAGGGCGTACCGGGCTGTGTCGCAAGGGGGATCGACGAGGAGACCGCCAGCGGCATTTATAAGAGCATGATGACGTTTGCCCAGTACGCGTTCAATAAATCTCACGCGGCCTGTTACGCGGTGGTGGCCTACCAGACGGCGTATCTAAAGTATTATTATCCGGTGGAATTTATGGCAGCCCTGATGACTTCCGTCATCAACAACTCCGGAAAGCTGTCGGAATATATCATGTTATGCCGGAGTATGGGGATCCCGCTTCTGCCGCCGGATGTCAACGAGGGCGAGGCCGGTTTTTTTGTGTCGGGCGACAAAATACGCTATGCCCTTACCGCCATCCGGGGCGTGGGGCGGCCTGTGATCGAAAGCCTTGTGGAAGAGCGGAATGCGGGAGGCCCCTTTACCAGCCTGAAGGATTTTATCGCCCGCATGTCAGAGCGGGATATGAATAAGCGGGTGATCGAGAATTTTATCAAGGCAGGGGCGTTGGACAGCCTGGGGGGGACGAGAAAGCAGTTCATGAGCGTGTACGTGCAGATCGCGGACCATATTGCCAGGGACAAGAAAAGCAACCTTGCGGGGCAGCTCTCTCTCTTTGATATTGTGGACGATTCCCGGAAAGAGGAGTTTGACGTATATATGCCGGAGGTGGGAGAGTATTCCAAGGAGATGCTCCTGGCGTTTGAGAAGGAGGTCCTGGGCATTTACCTGAGCGGCCATCCGCTGGAGGAATATCAGGAGCTCTGGCGGAAATATATCACGAATACCACAGGGGATTTTGCGTATGACGAGGAGGTGGGGAGCACCAAGGTAGAAGGGCAGGAAAATGTGGTCCTGGGCGGGATGATCGTGGATAAAACCGTTAAGTATACGAAGAACAACAGGGTCATGGCGTACCTGAGCCTGGAGGATCTGATGGGCAGCGTGGAAGTGCTTGTATTCCCGAACAGTTATGAAAAATACAACGCCCTGCTTCAGGAGGAGACAAAGGTGTTTATCAAAGGACGTCCTTCGGAGGAAGAAGAGAAGGACAGCAAGCTGATCTGCGAGCAGATCGTCACTTTTGAGGAGGCGTCCCAGGCCGGGGACAGGCCGCTGTTTTCCGGGCGGCCCCGGGGCGGCTGGAACGGCCAGGGCGGCCAGGCAGCGTATGGCCCCCTGTCCGGCCACGGCGTTTCGTCTGGCCGCGGTTCCCGGACGGAGGAAACTGGGGGAAAGCAGAAGCTGCCGGAGGGCGTCTGGGTCCAGTTCCCGGATCAGGACAGCTATGAGGCGAGGGAGCGGGAGCTGTTAGAATTATTAGCGGATTCCGACGGGAATGACGATGTGGTGATCTATATAAAGACCTTGCGCCAGTTCAAAAAGCTGCCTCCCAACCGGCGGGTCTGCGCCGGCCAGCCGCTCTTGGAAAGGCTGGGGGCGGCGTTCGGGCCGGAAAACATAAAAATTGTGAAAACGCCAACGAAACCTATTGAAAACAGTGGAAAAATGGATTAAAATAAGGAATCGGGGTCTTATGAAATAAGACGGCTATCGGATCGGAGGTAAATTATGGCTAATGAGATAAAGACGATCGCGGTCCTCACGAGCGGAGGCGATGCTCCGGGCATGAACGCGGCAATCCGCGCCGTTGTCCGCACCGCCATTTCCAGAGGGCTGAAGGTCAAGGGAATCAAGAGGGGCTACCTGGGGCTGCTGAATGAAGAGATCAACGATATGGAGGCGCGTAACGTGTCCGACATCATCCAGAGAGGCGGGACGATCCTTGGCACCGCCAGATGCCTGGAATTTAAAAAGCCGGAGGTACAGCAGCGGGGAGCCGATATCTGCAAAAAGCACGGGATCGACGGGATCGTAGTGATCGGAGGCGACGGTTCCTACAGGGGCGCACAGGCGCTTTCCAGGCTGGGGATCAACACGGTTGGGCTGCCGGGCACCATCGATCTGGATATCGCCTGCACCGATTACACCATCGGCTTTGATACGGCGGTAAATACGGCCATGCAGGCGATCGATAAAGTAAAGGATACCTCCTCCTCCCATGAGAGGTGCAGCATCATTGAGGTAATGGGCAGGAATGCCGGCTATATTGCTCTCTGGTGCGGTATTTCCAACGGCGCTGAGGATATCTTGATCCCTGAGAAATATGATTACAACGAGCAGGAGATCATCAACCATATTATTGCAAGCCGCAAGAAGGGAAAGACGCATCATCTGATCATCAACGCGGAGGGGATCGGCCATTCTGTCTCCATGGCGAGACGGATCGAGGCGGCGACCGGTATCGAGACGAGGGCGACTATTCTGGGTTACATGCAGCGGGGCGGCAATCCCACGGCTATGGATCGTTTTTATGCGTCGATCATGGGGGCCATGGCGGTGGACGTGATGCTGGCAGGCAAGACCAACCGCGTGATCGGCCACAGGAATGGCCAATTCGTGGATGTGGATATCGAGGAAGCGCTGCAGATGGAGAAGGGCATTGACGAATATCAGTTTGAAGTGGCGCAGATGCTGACTGTTTAAAAGCGGAAAGAAAACGGCTCTCCCTTGTTGGGAGGGCTGTCTTTGTAAAGGAGACCATTCAATGATCACCAGCAGCTCAAACGCGAAGGTAAAACAGGTGGTGCAGTGGCAGAACAAGGCCAGGGAGCGGCGCGAAGCGGGGATCTTCCTGGCCGAGGGACGTAAGCTGTTCCGGGAAGCGCCTGAGGATAGGATCCGGGAGGTGTATCTTTCGGAACGGCTGTGGGAACCGGGCTGTCTGGAGCCGGACCTGCGGGAAAAGCTGAAGCGCACAGGGTATGAGACAGTTTCGGAAGAGGTTTTCCGCAAGATGTCGGACACCGGAACGCCCCAGGGGATCCTGTGTGTGGTAAAAAGGCCGGAATATCGGCTGGAGCGGCTTCTGGACGGCGAGGCGCCTCTGCTTGTGGTGCTGGAGAGCATTCAGGATCCGGGGAATCTGGGAACGGTCTTGAGGACCGGCGAGGGAGCCGGAGTGGCAGGAGTGATCCTGGGCGGGGATACGGTGGATGTATTCAGCCCGAAGGTCATCCGGGCTACGATGGGTTCTATCTTTCGGGTTCCCTTTGTATTGTCGGAAAACCTTGTGGAGACGCTGGCGCTTCTGCGACAGAGGAATATCCGTATCTATGCGGCGCATCTGTCCGGGGAAGCCTATTATGACAGCTTTTCCTTCCGGGAGGGGACGGCGTTCCTGATCGGAAACGAGGGAAACGGCCTGAGCCCGGAAGTGGCGGGGGCGGCGGACAGCCTGTTGAAGATCCCGATGAAGGGGCGGGTGGAGTCCCTGAACGCAGCGGTTGCGGCGGCGCTTTTGATGTACGAGGCCATGAGGCAGAGACGATGATGAAAATGCCCGCAGGGCGGGATGGAGGTATCTATGAAAATAGGATTTATCGGATTGGGAAACATGGCGTCAGCCATGATCGGCGGTATGCTGGAAAAGGGAGTGGTGAAGCCGGAGGATGTGACGGGCTCCGCCAAAACGGAAGAGACGCTTGCAAGCGTGGGGAGCAGGTATGGCATCCGCACGGTAAAAGACAACGCGCTGGTGGCCAGGGAGTCGGATGTCCTGTTTCTGGCGGTGAAACCCATCGTCTTTCCGGAGGTGATCGAAGAGATCAGGAATGAAGTGCGGGAGGAAACGATCGTGGTCAGCATAGCCGCAGGCCGGGATCTGGACTATCTGGAAAAGGCTTTTGGCCGCACGGGGATGAAGCTGATTCGCTGTATGCCGAATACGCCGGCCCTTGTGAGGGAAGGATGTACCGGCGTCTGCGCTGGGAACCGGGTCACCGGGGAAGAGCTGGAGCAGGTGCTGGTGCTGCTGCGGTCTTTTGGCATTGCCAGCATAGTCCCGGAGCGGCTGATGGATGTTGTGGTAAGCGTCAGCGGCAGTTCGCCCGCGTATGTGTTCCTGTTTATTGAAGCTATGGCCGACGCGGCTGTGGCAGGGGGGATGCCCCGGAAGCAGGCATATGAATTTGCGGCGCAGTCGGTTCTGGGCAGCGCCAGGATGGTGTTGGAGACAGGGCTGCATCCCGGCCAGCTGAAGGATATGGTCTGTTCGCCCGGAGGAACTACCATTGAGGCAGTGAAAGTGCTGGAGGAAAAAGGGCTGCGGGCCGCGGTGATGGATGCCATGGATGCCTGCCAAAAAAAGTCTGAGGAAATGGCCCGGAAATAGGTCTGAGGAAATGACCCAGAAATAGGGGTGTCTGAGGAAATGACCCAGAAATAGGGGTTGACAAACGGAACCGGTTCTGCTATGATACATCCCGTAACAAATTTAACAACTTTGTAACAAATTTATTAAGAAACGAAAGAAAAGTTTGTTAAATTTGATTTTGGAGGTAACAATTATGAAAAAAAGCAGAAGACGGTTCTCTTCTCTGGCAGGGCTTTTATTGAGCTGTTCCCTGGCTTTTCAGTCTGGCATGACTGTTCAGGCCGGCAGCCTGGATGACCTGCGGGGAGGTGTAGCGGCAGTGCTGAATCCCGGAACTTCAAGTTCTTCGGAAGTCATCAGCGCCACAGCGGAAGAGCTGCAGCTGAATCTTCTGGCGGAAGAAGGCAGTGTGCAGGAAAATACTCTGGTCATGGCAAATGTAAAAAACGCGCTGAATGTCAGGAGCGATGCCAATGAGGAGGCTGACAAAGTCGGAAAGCTATACAAAGACTGCGGCGGAACCATCCTGGAGAGACGGAACGGATGGACAAAGCTCCAGTCCGGCAACATCGTAGGGTGGGCCTCGGACGAATATCTGCTGTTCGGCGACGATGCGCTGGCCCTGGCTAACGATGTGGGAAAGATGATCGCGACCATAGATACGGAGGCGGTGCGGGTCCGCCAGGAGCCCGGCATGGATGCGGCTGTTTTGGGCAACCTGCCCAGGGGCGAGATCGTAGAAGTGCTGGAACAGAATGAGGACGGCTGGGTCTGCGTGGACTATGACGGCGGGGACGGCTGGGTTTTATCCGACTTTGTGGCGCTGGATTTCCTGATCGACTCGGGCGAAACGGTGGAGGAGATCAAGGCGAGAGAAGAGGCGGAACGCGAGGCAAAGCGTCATGTAAATTACGGCGAGTACACTACGGACGCGGATACAACGCTGCTGCTTGCAGCTTTGATCTACAGCGAGGCAGGCGGAGAGAGCTATGAGGGCAAGCTGGCTGTGGGCGCGGTGGTGATGAACCGTGTGAGAAGCTCCGCATATCCCGATTCCATCCACGGTGTGATCTATGCGTCCGGTCAGTTTACACCTGCCATGAGCGGCAAGGTAAACCGGATCTATGAATCGGGCAACATCCCTGACGCCTGCATCCAGGCGGCGGAAGAGGCGATCTCGGGCGTATCTAATGTGGGAGACCTGACTCACTTCAGAAGAAACAACGGAAGAGAAGGACTTGTGATCGGCAATCATGTGTTCTATTGACACCAAAAAACCGGCGCTGTGGAAAGCAGCGCCGGTTTTTTGGTGTGGCGGGCTGCGTATCCTATTCCATAGCTTCCATAGCGGGCAGGACAGACCGGGGGAGCGCCATTTTACGCAGCATGAACTGTTGCCTTTTAATGGCAGTTTTAAAGAAAGAGATTGCCCGAAAGGGATATTTGTAGTAAACTATGGGTATCAATGATAAGGATGGTTCTCCGTCAATCATACAAGAGGAGCAATATAATGAGTGAAATGATGATATTCTGGCTTGTCCTTTTGATCGTTGCCATCATAGTGGAAGTCGCCACGATGGGGCTTACGTCGATCTGGTTTGCCGGCGGCGCGCTTGTGGCGATCCTGGCGGCCCTGCTTCACCTTCCTGTGTTTGTGCAGGTGCTTCTGTTCTTTCTGGTGTCGCTGCTGCTGCTGTTTTTTACGAGGCCCGTGGCGGTGCGGTATTTTAACAAGGAGCGGGTCAGGACCAACGTGGAGAGCATGGTGGGGCGGCAGGCTGTTGTCACCGGCGAGATCGACAATATACAGGGAACGGGCCAGGTGACGGTGTCCGGGCAGGAGTGGAGCGCCAGGAGCGTGGACGACAACCTGAGGATACCGGTGGGGAATGTGGTAAATATCGTATCGGTCAGCGGCGTAAAGCTGATCGTGAGAGTGGATGAACAAATGCAGCGGGTGGATCCGGACGGACTGAATAAGCATATCCCGGAGCCCATGAGCGTATCCCAGATGGAAGAGCTGGAGTCCCGGTCCGACCTGCAGTAGGCGGAGAAGGATGACATAAAAAGTGCGTACTGTCACGAAAACAGTACAGAAAGAGGTAAAAAATGGGTCCTGTAATATTATTGCTTGTTTTAGTTGTGCTGGTCCTCTGGATCGCGGTATCCTGCCTGAAGATCGTGCCTCAGGCACAGGCGTATGTAATTGAGCGCCTCGGCGCTTATCAGGGTACCTGGTCGGTGGGGTTCCATCTGAGAATGCCCTTTATCGACAAGATCGCCAGAAAGGTGAACCTAAAGGAGCAGGTAGCGGATTTCCCGCCTCAGCCCGTGATCACCAAGGACAATGTCACCATGAGGATCGACACCGTAGTATTCTATCAGATCACGGATCCCAAGCTGTTTACTTACGGCGTGGAGAATCCTATGATGGCCATCGAAAACCTGACGGCCACCACGCTGAGGAATATCATCGGCGACCTGGAGCTGGACCAGACGCTGACGTCCCGTGAGACGATCAATACAAAGATGCGGGCAAATCTGGACATCGCCACTGATCCCTGGGGCATCAAGGTGAACCGGGTGGAGCTGAAAAACATCATTCCTCCCGCGGAGATCCAGAATGCCATGGAGAAGCAGATGAAGGCGGAGCGCGAGAGGCGTGAGGCCGTGACCCGCGCGGAAGGTGAGAAAAAGGCAAAGATCCTGGAGGCGGAGGGCGCTAAGGAGTCAGCGATCCTCCGGGCGGAAGCGGACAAGGAATCTGCGATCCTCCGGGCAGACGCAGAGAGGGAAAAGAGGATCCGTGAGGCTGACGGCGAAGCGCAGGCGATCCGGAAAGTGCAGCAGGCAAACGCCGACGGTATCAGGATGCTGCGGGAAGCCGGCGCGGACGAGTCGGTGCTGAAGATCAAAAGCTTGGAGGCATTTGAAAAGGTGGCGGACGGTCAGGCTACTACCATCCTCCTGCCCGCAGAACTTGAAGGGATTGCAAGCCTTGGTGTCATGTTGAAGGAAGGAATGAAAGCGGCTCAGTAAGCCCGCCAGTTCGGAAACGTGAGCATTTATAAACGTGATATCAGTGTTTGACGCTGGTATCACGTTTGTTTATGGCGCTGAATACAGCGAAAAGCCGCGATGATACAGAAGGATCCTCTCAGAACAGGATCAGGTTGCCATAAGATCGCAAATGGGGTACAATAAATCGTGAAAGAAGCGGAAAGACAAAAGAGAGATACGGACAAAATGCTGAAACATATCACAAAAAAGGCAGCGGCGGCCTTTGGCAGCCTGTTTTTGCTTATACTGGTTATTATGCTCTGGCATTTTGCGGTCAGGGACTGGATGCTGAAAGAACGCGATATACGCCGCTTTGCGGGAAAAGAGTATGAGGGGGCTTTTCTGGGAACATATGACCTGAGTGATTTTAAGGAGGAAGATTTTATCACATATCGCGGGATTCCCGTCTTTATAGCGGATTATACGTTGAAGGACTGGAAAGATATTTCCGATTACCTGTCGCGGATCTTTTCTTCCGGGAGTGAGGTCACGCATATTTATCTGGGGATGGATCCGGAGGTTTTATGGGTAGAGTCGGGAAGGGCGGAAGAAAGATGGACGGAAGACTTTGAAAAATATTTGATGCCGTACCTGAGAGACCGGCAGGATGTCGCATATGAATTTCTGCTTCCCGCGCCGTCCCTGCAATATTGGGTAGATATTGATCCTGTGGTGTTACAGGAAAACCTGGCGGCTTACAGTCGCTTTATTGCGGACGCGGACCCATATGCGAATGTGACCGTGTATTTCATGGGCGGTGCGCAGTGGCTGAATGCAAATCCGGGAAATTATCAGAACGTGTTTCTCCCTACGCCGCTCATTTTAAAGAAAATGTTCCTCTATACCTTTTGCGATCGGGAATTTCAGATCGAAGAAAGTAATGCCGCGGAGATATTGAGCGGGCTCCAGAGGCAGATAGAGCAGGAGAAAACATCTCCGGTCATTTATCCCGATCTGTCCCAATGGTGTATGATCTTCATTGGGGACAGTGTGGTGGCGTATAATGTGGGGAGCTCTTCCTGGCCCGGTGTGGTAGAGGGGTTATCCGGCGCTCAGGTCTATAATTGCGGCCAGGGGGGCGTGGCGGCTTCACAGGCTTCAGGTGCACAGTGGTCTTTTGTCCAGATGGTGACCTGTTTTTTGGAGCAGGATGTCTCTGGATTGCCTGAGGATTGTAACTTTTCGAATGGGCTGGCAAAATATGTAAAAGAGGAGCATCGGGGAAAAAAATATTGTTTTGTTCTGAATTATGGTTTTAACGATTATATCAATGGATATATGCCGGATGACCCGGATGATCCTTATGACATCGAAACATATGCGGGAGCCCTTCGTACCGGGATCCGGATGCTGCAGGAACGTTTCCCGGATGCGGTGATCCTGGTGACGACGCCTACATATATGATGAGCTTTGAGAGTGAAATAGAGGAACAGGGAAAGAAAGCCAATATGTTGACGGATTATGTGGATGCGGCGGTCAGGGTATCGGAAGAGATGGGGGTATGTATCCTCAACAATTATGAGAAAAGCGGGATAACCGAAGAAAATTGGAATCAGTATCTGGCGGATGGCGTGCATCCGAACGAGTCGGGGGCATTTCTTCTGGCGGAGCGGATCATAGACAAAATGGAAGAAATTATTGCGGAGGGAAGCCCTGTGCAGTAAATTTAACTGGGAAACGGAGGGATTACAATGAATTTAAAGGGAAGAGATTTTTTAAAACTGTTGGATTTTACACAGGAAGAGATCCTTTATCTGATAGATCTGGCAGCTGAACTGAAAGAGAAGAAAAAGAAAGGGATCCCTGTGGATACCTTTCGGGGAAAAAATGTCGCGCTGATATTTGAGAAGACCAGTACCCGCACCAGATGTGCGTTTGAGGTGGCTGCCCATGACCTGGGGCTTGGAACCACTTACCTGGATCCTGCCGGATCCCAGATCGGGAAGAAGGAGAGTATCGCGGACACGGCACGAGTGCTGGCCGGCATGTTTGAGGGAATTGAATACAGGGGCTTTGAACAGGAGATCGTGGAGGAACTTGCAAAGTATTCCTCCGTTCCCGTCTGGAATGGCCTGACCAATGAATTTCATCCCACACAGATGCTGGCGGATCTTCTGACTATCCGGGAGCAGTTTGGTTATCTGAAAGGGATAAAACTGACTTATATGGGGGATGCCCGCTACAATATGGGAAATTCCCTGATGGTGGCCTGCGCAAAGATGGGGATGCATTTTACGGCCTGTACAACGGCCGCATATTTCCCGGCGGAAGAGCTGGTGGCGCAGTGCCGGGAAATTGCGGCTGAAACAGGGGGAAGCGTGACGCTGACCGAGGATGTCATGGACGGGACCAGGGATGTGGACGTGATCTATACAGATGTATGGGTATCCATGGGAGAACCGGACCAGGTATGGGAGAAGAGGATCCGGGAGCTGTCTCCCTATCAGGTGAATGCGGACGTTATGGAAAATGCGGGGGAAAAAGCGATCTTCATGCATTGTCTGCCTGCGTTTCACGATCTGAAGACCAAGATCGGCGCGGAGATGGGGGAGCGTTTCGGCATTCAGGAGATGGAGGTTACGGATCAGGTCTTTGAGTCGAAACAATCCAAAGTGTTTGAGGAGGCGGAAAACCGTATGCACACCATAAAGGCTGTGATGGCGGCAACATTATGAAATCAAAAATTCTGGCGCTCCTCCGGCAGAGGGGAGATTATGTGTCCGGACAGGAGCTTTGCAGGTATTTTGGCGTGTCCCGCACAGCCGTCTGGAAAGCCATAGGGCAGTTAAAAAAAGAAGGATACCGGATCGAGGCGGTGCAGAACCGCGGATACCTTCTGGTAGAGGAAAGGGAGCTGTTCGGGCAGCATGAGCTGGAGAGCCGCATAGCTACCAAGTGGGCCGGGCATCCTGTCACCTGGTATCAGGTCCTGGATTCTACAAATTTACAGGCTAAGCTGGACGCGGAGAAGGGCGCGGCCCAGGGGGCGCTGGTGGTGGCGGATATGCAGACCGCGGGAAGAGGGCGCAGGGGAAGGGCATGGAATAGCCCGCCGGGAGCCAATATATATTTTTCCCTGATCCTGAAACCGGAATTTGCCCCGGACAAAGCGGCCATGATCACACCGGTGATGGGGCTTGCAGTAGCCGAGAGCATCCGGAGCACCTGCGGCCTGGACGCAGGCATCAAATGGCCAAACGATGTGGTGATAGACGGAAAGAAGGTCTGCGGCATGTTGGCAGAGATGAGTGTGGAGCGGGATTTCATTCACTATGTGGTCATCGGAGTGGGGATCAACGTGGGTCAGCAGGACTTCCCGGGAGAAATCGCGGCAACGGCGGTCTCCATCCAGCAGGCCGGAGGCTGCCAGGTATCCAGGGCGGAGCTGGTGGCCGGCATAATGAATAAGTTTGAGGAATATTATGAGGAATTTTCCGCCAAAGGAGACCTTTCCGGCCTGACGGAGCGGTACGGAAGCCTGCTGGTCAACAAAGGCAGGGAAGTGCGGGTGCTGGATCCCAAAGGGGAATTTCAGGGAAGGGCCCTTGGGATAAATCCCAGGGGGGAACTTTTGGTGGAACGGGAGGACGGCTCGGTGACGGAGGTCTATGCCGGCGAGGTGTCGGTGAGAGGGGTGTACGGATATGTCTGAGACAAAGAACACGGTGCTCTGCGGGGCCAATGCCTATGAGATGAAGTATTATTTTAACGAACAGTTCAGCGGCCTTCCGGAGTCGGTGAAAGACGAGCTGCACATACTCTGTGTGCTGTTTACGGAGGAAGTTGGCGGTGTGTTCACCGTGGCCTTCGAGGAGGACGGTACTGTGATCTTGGAGACAAACGCGGACGATGACGATATTTACTATGATGAGGTAAGCAGCGGCCTGATGGTTGCTGAGGTGCGGCGGAAAAGGCAGGAATTGTTTGAATCCCTGCGGCTGTATTATCGGGTGTTTGTGCGAAAAGAGAACATCGGGGAGATATTGGCGGAGGAGGAGAAATGAGCGGGATCTTATATGATGCCAGGAAGGTCATGGCCTATGAGGGGCTGACACAACTGGGGGAGTATGCCGGAAAGAGCGGGGAGTTCGTGGAGGATCTTTGGAGGGAGCTGCTTCTGGATCCGGAACTGTTGAAGGAGTTTATGTACTATCTGGATCATCACACGCTGCTGGACCAGGCAAAATGCAGAGGTTATGCGTTGACGGATCTCTATGTGTGGCAGATGGACCGCTATAACCTGATCCGGGAGATCGGGAAAAACACATCCTGCTGTAACAAAGAGGCCATGGTGCTGAACGCTTTTCGGACGATGATAGATATGAAGAAGGATCCGGATACCTATGTGGAACGCCTGACCCGGGGAACGGGGATGGATGAGCTGTAGCAGGCGGTTGGACGGGAAGGCCATGAGAGCGGAGGCGGGCCACCCAGGTCGGCGAAAGGGAGGCCGGAAGAAAAGAGGGCATATGATTTTAGTGACAGATGTAGGCAACACCAATATGACGCTGGGAGTGTATCAGGGAGAAGAGCTGAAAGCAACGTTCCGCCTGACGACAAAGACGCCCCGTACCTCAGACGAATATGGGATCATCCTCTCTCAGCTGCTGCACAATAATGGGATCGATCCCAAGGGGTTGGAGGGATCTATCGTAGCCAGTGTGGTGCCGGATGTGATGCATGCGCTTATCGGGGCGCTGGTGCGCTATACCGGTACCAGACCCCTGAATGTGGGCCCCGGCATAAAGACCGGACTGCGGATCGTCACCGAGGATCCAAGGGCCATTGGCGCGGACCGGATCGTGGATGCGGTGGCGGCTTATGAAAAATATGGCGGCCCTGTGCTGGTGCTGGATTTTGGAACTGCCACTACCTATGACCTGATCAATGGCGCGGGAGAGTTCACCGCGGGGATCACTGCCCCCGGTATCCGTATCTGTTCGGAGGCGCTCTGGACACAGGCGGCAAAACTGCCCAATATTGAGATACGCAAGCCGAAGAGCATTTTGGCGCAGGAGACGATCTCCAGTATGCAGGCCGGCCTGGTATACGGCCAGATCGGCCAGACGGAATACATTATCCGAAAAGTGAAGGAAGAGAGTGGGCTGAAACACTTGAAGGTGGTGGCGACAGGGGGCCTGGGGCGGCTCATAGCGGATGAAACGAAATCCATTGATGTCTATGACAGTTCCCTGACGCTGGATGGACTGCGGATCATTTATGATAAGAATGCGAGAAAAAACCGTTGATAGGGAAGCTGCTGGAAAAGAGAGCGCAACGGGCTGAGGCGGAGGATATGAAACTGACTATCGGAAGTGTGACCCTGGACAATAATGTGATACTGGCGCCCATGGCAGGTGTGACCGACCTGCCATTTCGTTTGCTCTGCCGGGAGCAGGGAGCGGGCCTGGTGTGTATGGAGATGGTAAGCGCCAAGGCGATCTATTACAACAACCGAAATACGAGAGAGCTGTTGGAGATCCACCCGCAGGAGAAGCCGGCTTCCCTGCAGCTGTTCGGGTCGGATCCGCAGATCGTAGCGGAAATGGCAAAACGTGTGGAAGAGAGGCCCTTTTCCATACTGGATTTTAATATGGGATGTCCGGTGCCGAAAGTGGTAAACAATGGGGAAGGCTCCGCGCTGATGCGGGAGCCGAAACTTGTGGAGCGGCTTTTGGGGGAGCTTGTGAAGGCAGTGAATAAGCCGGTTACGGTAAAGATCCGCAAGGGCTTTGACGAAGAACACTGTAATGCGGTGGAGATCGCCAAAATCGCGGAAGCATGCGGCGTGGCGGCAGTGGCGGTGCATGGGCGAACCAGGGCCCAGTATTATAGCGGGAAAGCGGATTGGGATTGTATTCGAAAGGTAAAAGAGGCGGTGAAGATCCCTGTGATCGGGAATGGGGATGTGGACAGCCCTCAGGCCGCCGCAGCGCTGCTGGAGCAAACCGGCTGTGACGGAGTGATGATCGGCAGGGCGGCACAGGGAAACCCGTGGATCTTTCGGGAGGCGGCCGCGTTTTTGGACGGCGGCACGATTCCGGAAAGACCCGGCGGGGAGGAAAAGAAAGCCCTGATCCTGCGCCATGCCAGGCTGCTGGAGCAGTGCAAGGGAGAGTACACCGCAGTGCGGGAAATGCGGAAACATTTGGCCTGGTATACGGCCGGAATGCCCCATTCCGCCCGGTTCCGCCAGACCATCAATGCCATGGAAACGATGGAACAGCTGATGGACGGGGTAGACAATGTCTTTTCAGGGCGTTTTTTGGCAGACTGAGCTGGCAGGGGCATTTTTCGGGAGGCCGCGCATAAAATAGTGCATGGACACTATCATCTATTTTTACAAAAAAAGAGACTTAAAAAAACCGGATATAGAAGCGATCCCACTGGAAGATTACCTGCTTTTGCGTGTGGGGCTGGATGTGGCGGAGGGCAGATGGTTTTCCTGTGACCTGCTGCCTGAGACGGCCCTTCCCGGGATGCCTCTGGCGGCAGGAAAGCAAGGCGCAGGAAGGATGGAGGCAGGCTCTCTGAGGGCGAAGATATGGCGGAGCCGTCAGGCGCGGATCCTGAAAAAGGCGCAAAGGCAGTTGGAGAGGCATCTGCGGGAAACGCAGGTCCAGATCCATCGGGAGATAGGAGAATTTCTGGATCGGCTGGCTCCGCTGGTGGATGAACGCTATGAGTGCAGCTGTGTTTATGCGGACGGGGTGCGAAAGTGCCTGATCTGTCAGGAACAGGCGGAGGGCGGACTTCCCCAGCTGTGGCAGCAGCGCTGGAGGATCCCGGAGTTTGACGCTTATCTTCAGTGGCGATGGGTGGAACCTTTGTTAAAATACGCCACACTCTCCTGCTTTGTAGTGCTGGGGGTATCGGACAGTGCCGCTTCCGCTGTTTTATACTGTGCACGGCATATGAAAAGCCTCAGATGGCTTGTGGGGGAAAAAGACTATAAGGAAGAATTAGAAGATTTCGTGGAAGAGTTTTACCGGGAATACGGGTTGGCTATAGCGTTGCAGATCCTGGAAGGTGAAAGGGCTTTTGGGAGGCTGCTTCTGGAGACGACGGAGCCTGTCTGTGTCCTGGATTTTACCGGGGAGTCCGGGATCGCGCTGGGCGGATTAGCCAAGGGCAGCGTTTGGATCGATTTCCGCTCTGTGGAGGAAAAGGCGAGACGGTTTCGGGAGCGGGCGGAGGGAAGCAATTATTTTTCCATGAAAGAAGCCTGGAAGCGGCTGCCCAAGCCTTGACACAGAAAAGAAAAATGAGTATAATACGGTAGTTATAGGGTAATGATTTGAAAGTAAACATCAAAACAAGTAAAAATATATGTGATTTGGTTCATGTAAACCAACAGGAAAGGGTGCATAAAATGCAGGAGAAGAAAAACATTTTAACTTACGAAGGACTCAGGAAATATGAAGATGAGCTCCATGAGCTGAAGGTGAACCGCCGGCAGGAAGTGGCTCAAAAGATCAAGGAGGCCAGGGAGCAGGGAGACCTGTCCGAGAATGCCGAATATGATGCGGCGAAGGATGAGCAGAGGGACATTGAGGCGAGGATAGAGGAACTGGAGAAAATTCTGAAGAATGCCGAAGTGGTCCTGGAAGACGAGATTGATCTGGATAAGATTAATATCGGCTGTAAGGTGAGGTTATTGGATATCGAATACAGTGAGGAAATTGAGTATAAGATCGTAGGTTCCGCGGAGGCGGACAGCCTAAAGGGCATGATCTCCAACGAGAGCCCTGTGGGAAACGCTTTGATCGGCTGTAAGCTGGGTGATACTGTGGAAGTGGAGACGGCGGCGGGAGTGTTCGCCTATAAGGTGCTGGACATTCAGAGAAGCAATTAATACAGACGAAAGGGAGAGGCTTTAGACGTGGCAGAAACGCAGAATACAAATGTACAGGAACAGGATTTGAATCAGCTTTTGCAGGTGAGACGGGAGAAGCTTTCCGCGTTGCAGGAAGCGGGAAAAGATCCTTTCCGTCATACAAAATACCATGTGACCCATCACAGCGCGGATATCAAGGAAAACTATGAGGCTCTGGAGGGGAAGCCGGTCAGTATGGCAGGACGTATCATGTCAAAGCGCATTATGGGGAAGGCGTCTTTCTGCAACATACAGGATCTGCCCGGCAGCATTCAGGTGTATGTGGCGAGAGACTGTATCGGCGAGGAACCCTATGCGGACTTTAAAAAGTATGATGTGGGCGATATCGTGGGCGTCAGGGGAGAGGTCTTTAAGACAAAGACAGGGGAAATTACGATCCATGCATCGGAAATGACACTGCTGTCAAAAAGTCTGCAGATCCTGCCCGAAAAATTTCATGGCCTGACAAATACAGATATTCGCTACCGCCAGCGCTATACCGACCTGATCATGAACCAGGAAGTGAAGGATACTTTTGTAAAACGCTCCAAGGTGATCAGCGCAATTCGGCGTTATCTGGAGGGCGAGGGCTTCCTGGAAGTGGAAACGCCTATGCTGGTAGCCAACGCAGGCGGCGCTGCCGCAAGGCCCTTTGAGACGCATTACAATGTCCTGGACGAAGATGTAAAACTGCGGATCTCTTTGGAATTGTATTTAAAGCGGCTGATCGTAGGCGGTATGGAACGTGTCTTTGAGATCGGCAGGGTGTTCCGCAACGAAGGTCTGGACACCAGACATAATCCTGAGTTTACGCTGATGGAGTTATATCAGGCGTACACGGATTATTACGGGATGATGGACCTCACGGAGAACATGTTCCGCTATGTGGCCCAGGAAGTCTGCGGAACAACATTGATTCCCTATGGGGAGGAGATGATCGATCTGGGGAAGCCGTTTGCGCGGCTGACCATGGTGGATGCCGTGAAACAGTATGCAGGGGTCGATTTCGACCAGATCCCCGACACTGCCGCCGCAAGGAAGATCGCGGATGAGAAAGGCGTACATTATGAAGAACGCCACCAGAAGGGGGATATCCTGAATCTGTTCTTTGAGGAGTTTGCGGAGGAGCATCTGATCCAGCCGACTTTTCTGATGGATCATCCTGTTGAGGTATCGCCGCTGACTAAGAGAAAGCCGGACAAGCCGGACTATGTGGAGCGGTTTGAGCTTTTCATTTATGGCAGGGAGATGTGCAACGCTTACTCGGAGCTGAACGATCCCATTGATCAGAGGGAGAGGTTCAAGGCCCAGGAGGCGGCGCTGGCTGCAGGCGATGAGGAAGCCAATACCACTGATGAGGATTTCTTGAACGCGTTGGAGATCGGAATGCCGCCCACTGGCGGGATCGGGTACGGGATCGACAGGCTGGTGATGCTTCTGACTAATTCGCCCGCGATACGGGATGTGCTGCTGTTCCCGACACTAAAGACATTATCATAAGAAATGCCGTAAAATCAAGGGTTTGAAAGGATGAG
>CANPYT010000002.1 GCA_947588705.1 uncultured Acetatifactor sp.
CTGCAAATCATTTATTGTTTCAAGACGTACCGTTCGGTCTGCATCACTCTCTTCAAGACGTCTCTGCAAATCATTTATTGTTTCAAGACGTGCCGCCCTGTCAAATTCACTCTCCTCCATTTTATTTTGGATACTTTTAATAGTCATTAATCTTTTCTGATTGTCAACATGCTCCCTTAATAAATTTTCACCTAACTCCTTGTTTCTTTTATAAAAAAGAATAAGACTTTTAACAATCCTTCCATATTTTACATAATTTAGCGAATTAATTACCTCTTCACTAGACTTCACAACAATCTGTTTTTTTGAAGCAAATAAGAATATATCATAATCATCGCCAAAACATGCCGGTTCCTCATAAAAATATTTAAAACCATATTTTTCTAACAACAACCTTATCGACTTTGCACTATAAAGATAAATATGCTCTTTCTCCTTTAGTTGCTCAGCGAATCTGGGAGTTTTTTCTAACATTTCATCATATGTGAGATTATCTCTGTATCGTGGAGTTTGAATACAAAAAACCCCACCATCCCTTAACCGCTTCACAACTTCTGAAACAAACAACTCAGGTTCCATAATATGCTCTATCACGTCAAATGCTAGTATTGCATCATAAGTTTCCTCTGAAACCTGCAGTTCCCCGCATTTCACATTAATTCCCAATTCTTTCGATATATAACAACATATTTCCGGACTCATCTCAAAAGCCGTCTGCTGAAAACCGATCGTTTTCATTAAATACGCCAATTGCCCTAACCCACACCCCACTTCAGCTACACTGGAAGATAACGGCACATATTTAAGTATCTTTTCCAGCCAATAGGGAACTCTATCATAGAAATATCTATCTATGACCCCCCCAAGGGAATCCTGACCAGTTGCCTTTTCCATTTTATCTTCCCAATAATTTTTTCCATACAAGTCATTTTCTTCGTCTCGTACAGAATATATGGTTTTGTTAAAATTCAATTTGGAAACTAGTGTACCACATTTTTGACACTTATAATAATACTGGGAATATTCAATAAGTTCTGTATTACCACACCAACACGTTTTCATGATCTATACTCCCTTCTATAACAAATTATAGGTAGTATACCCTATAACTTATTTAGAAATTCCTTAACTGTATTTCTCCCGGCAAATCACAACAGCCATGAAAAGATATCTTCATAGGTGCACCTATTTTCCTTGGAAGAACTGCAAATGAAGCTATTCCCGGCCTAATGCATAGCTTCTCAAAAGTGTTGTTTACTTCCTCTTGACTTCTCATATACCTCTTTTCATAGTCACCATGTTGAATTGACGCCAACCCTAATTCCAACGAGTACTCTCCAACCGCAACATTAAGTTCCACCCTCTGCAAAAAATACAGTACCTTCCCAGCCGGTACATTTTCCGGCAACTGCATATCGTATTGTAAATTATCCTTTCCGTGTACAATAATATTTTTTTGGTCTGTCAAAACACAACTTACAATCGGACAATTAATTGGTTCTTTTACCAGCACTTCCATATACACATATAGGCTTTCGCCCTGTTCAAAAGAATACCTGGGATAACCGTTCTTGTCAAACAATCCAACTCTTAAAAAAGTTGCTTTACCATTTCCAATTTCCTTAGAGACATTCAAATCAATAAACGATTCTTCCCTTAAGATCCATCCCTCAAACTGGATATCACTATTATTTTCAACAGTATTATCACCTTCCTCATCTTTTACATCTTCTTTATGATCTCCCACCTGCAAATCATGCAAACGATCTTCCTGTTCCAAAAAATAATACTGCTTAACACATTCCTTACTATCTCCTTGCACCATTACTTGTCCATGATGCAAGAGCAACGCCCTGTCGCAAAACTGTTCCACCTCGTTCATGCCATGGCTAACCAATATTATCGTCTTTCCCTCTGCCTTTAACTGATTCAACTTTGCATAACATTTCTGTCTAAAAAATATATCTCCAACAGCCAGCGCCTCATCAATCAACAATATATCCGCATCTACATTTATTGCAACGGCGAATGCCAATCTGACAAACATTCCGCTGGAATAGGTTTTAACAGGCTGATTAATAAAATCTCCTATATCTGCAAAGTCTATTATCTCTGCAATTTTTGTTTCGATGTCGTTTTTATTCACCCCTAAAATTGCAGCGTTCATATATATATTCTCATAACCAGTGCTTTCCGGATCAAATCCACTTCCCAACTCAAGCAACGCCGCAACGCGTCCGTTAACCTCAACTTCTCCGGAAGATACCTTTAGAATTCCGGCTAATATTTGTAATAATGTACTTTTACCACTGCCATTTTTACCAATGATTCCATATGTTTCGCCTTTTTTTATAGTAAAACTTACATTATCTAGAGCCACAAAGTCCCTTCCAGAATTCATATGAAACATATGATAAAGAAATCTTTTCCCCGGCGAATCAAAAATTTTATATATCTTTGTTAAATTCGCAGCTCGAACCGCAATCTTATTCGCATCCTGGCACATCCATAAACTCTCCTCTGTTCTCTATTAAATAATACTGTCCATTACAAAATATCCGCAAATCCTTCTTTTGATCGTTCAAACACTAACCAGCCAAGTATCAAAAATACAACCGAATATATCATACTAAACAAGAAATAATACATATCAAGACTATTGCCATACAACACCACATTTCTGAAATTCTCAATGATATACGTCATCGGATTGCAACTGCATATAAACCTAAAACTTTCCGGAACCACCTCCAAAGAGAAAAATACCGGACTAATATACATTAGTACAGTTACGATAACAGAGATTGCATTTGCAACATCCTTTAAATAAACAGAAACCGCAGCGATAAAAAGACCTATCCCTATACAGAGTATGATTAATGGCAAAAAAGCGGGAAAAATCAGAAATATCGTAACAGGAATTTTTTTATAAAGGATCAATTCTGCAATCATCAAAACTATATAACTAATAACAGCATTAAATAAAGCAGACATTGTAATCATCACAGGAAGCAATTCCAAAGGAAATACTACTTTCTTAACATAATTTACATGAGAAGGGATTAAAGAAGTTGCCCTGTTCATTACTTCGCTGATCATATTGAAGGAAGATAAACCGCAAAACAAAACCATGGCAAACCAGTACTTATCTGAGACCTCTCCCCCCCATTTAGCCTGAAATATCTCACTAAAGAAATATGTATACACAACTAGCATAAATATAGGAACTAATACTGACCATAAGAGTCCCAATATGGAACCCTTATACTTTTGTTCAATATCTTTTTTTATCAGACGACCTAGCAAATAGCCATTTTCTTTTATTATCCTAAACATTACTCAATATAACCTCCAGCCGCAGCATCTAAAGTCGATCATTCTTTTTAACCCTCTTCATTACAAACAATTGTTTTTGCTATAATTCTTTTCTTAAAAGGATATAACAAAATCATTAATATCCTTTTAGGGATCAAATCAAGCCACCTATTCTGATAGTCCTCTAATACCTTTGTTACCACCCAGTGCATAGGAACCCTATGATAGTACTTAAGTAAAATAATCATTGCCTCCCTTAAATGAATTCTTTTTAACCGAGAGGTCTTTGTATCTTCATATAAGCGTGTAGCTCCAATATATTCTCTCAAAAAACCAAAATCATAGAATTGAGCTAACCTTATCCAATATTCATAATCCAAGCACGTTTTTAATTTTTCATTAAGTAAACCGGTTCTCTTATAAGCCGTCTGACTGAATAATACGCTTGGTTGACTCAAAAAGCACCTCTTCCCTAAATTGGCATAAGAGAAAGATTCTACAGGATATTCCCCTATCATATCACCGTTCTTATCAATAAAATGGGATAAGCCGTAACACACCTCATAGTTTCCTGTGATGGCAAACTCCAGCAACTTTGCAACAGCCCTTTCATCTTCATAGACATCATCGGAATTCAGCCAGAGGTAAAAATCACAATCCGATAGTTTTTGGATTCCTTTATTAATTGCATCCGCCTGACCCTTGTCAGGTTCTGAACACCAGAATTTTAATTCCTTCTCGTATTTTTTTATAATGGATACGGAATTGTCCTCCGAGCCACCGTCTATCACCGCAATGTCCATCTCTACGTTTCTACGATTGGCAATTGCGCTTAATAATGCTTTCTCAAGATATTGTCCCTGATTATAGCTTGGTATGACCACGCCAACCCTTTTTCCCATAGCAAGTCTCCATTATTTAACCCATTGCGCCCATTCCATCCGATATTCCTCAGTGGACATATTTTCATTCTCTCTAAACAGCCGCTGCATCGCAACAACATCCTTCATTCCGGACTCCACAATAATCTGTTTGATTACTATATAATTCTTCGATAAGATAATTTTCCACAAAACCCACCGCTCCTATTATTAATAACTTTTTTCATATTCCCATCCCTATTTTAGAAGTTATCGAATTGACTTAGAATATTTTTATAAAATTCTGCGCTTTCTTCCCAAGTAACAAAACGTAATTTCTTCATTTCCGCCTTCAAATTACAATACAATTCCTCATCTTCATATTTTCTGATCAAATTACACAACATTTCTACGTTATCCTGCTCAAACCATACACAGCATCCTTCCGCTACCTCCTTTAACACTTCAACGTCAGCAGCAATCACAGGAGTACCCTTTGCAATTGCTTCAATGATCGGCAAGCCAAATCCTTCCATATAACTGCAAAACGCCAGAAATCTTGCATGTTGATATAGATAAATTATACTAACATCATCCAAACCGCTAAAATGAAAAATACGTTTTCCGTAATCCCGGTGATGAAACAAACGATTTTGAAATTCCTCCATCTTCCATCCCATATAACCTGCAAAAATAATATTATATCCCATCTCCCGCAGCCCCTTATCATATGCTTCCAACAAGAGCTTATGATTTTTACGCGGTTCTATTGTGCCCACCATAAGAATATAAGGAAATCCCGATGCTATCTTAAACAACTTATCCGGCACTTCAGCATCCGAAATCGTTCTCTGTGTTCCAAAATCGGCCCCAAGAGGAACTACATAACATGGGGGCATAACGACATTTGTTCTTTCCCCTAATTTCTTCAAATCATTTTTAGTTGCCTGCGCATTAACGATAATAGCATCTGCATATTGAATATGGGCACCGATATAATCCATAAAGTTATAAACTCCGCGCTCCAAACAAAATTGCGGGTAATTAATGGAAATAATATCGTATATATGAGCAATAATTCTTGTTCCTTGATTTTTAAGAACCGGAAGTAAATAGCTTCTTTTCACACGACTCATCCATGACGCATCCAAGTCAAAAAAACAAGTTCCTTTTCCAATCTCTTTTAATGGAACTTCTCTCCTCGTGATCATCATTTCCTTTATTCCCAAATGCTTGCAATAATATTCGCAAAACTTTTTATTATCTATTTGATAATAACAATTCTTTTTTGCATTATAATGTATTAATACTATTTCGAAGCGTACATCCTGTATTAATCGCACTGCTACTTCTCTTGTCACACGCTGAATTCCCGTAACAAAAGTTGCCAGGGTTAATACCGTAACGTCAATGTACACTTTCATAAAAATACCTTCCTGATCAGCTTTTGAATCGGTTGGGGAAGCTTCTTGCCAAACTCCCTCAAACAAGATTTGTCTGTTAACCCGTACAAAATGCCCATAAAATGATATTTTAATCCTATCTTTTGATTAAAATATGGATTATTGATCAGTTTGATCTGATTGATCGCAACTACACTGGACCCAGCAATATTTTTAAGCACTTCTTTCTGAAACTGCTCCTTAGGTAACATTTCTTTTCCTTCCCAGAAAGCTATCTCTTTTTTCTCTGGAAGACGTCTGTAAGCTACAACATAAATAGCTTCATAAAAATGATGATTATCGAGCTCAAGGAAACGGGTTATATCAATACTCTGAGGATGCATACCTACATCGCATAGGAAGGTGCTTTTCTGGTATCCAAAATGCTCTCCTTTTTCTTCCATGTTTCCAGCCACAATATCGTAAATTGAATTATAAACTTCCATTTTATCCTCAAACCGTTTTTTATAGTATATACTAATCTTATAGAGATTGCAAGAACCGATTTCCTGTTGCGATATGAAATGCATTTTAATAATACAGAATGGCGTCAATCACATCCGGCTCAAAGCCGGCTAAACAAATGGCATGAAAATGACTGCCCGTTTTGCTATAAGCATTGTGAGAGCTATGCCAACAAGAATCCCCAACCCCGTACCTGGAAGGAACTGGACTGGGGCAGCACACTGGTGGAGGTGTGATACGATACTCACCGCGTTGAGTATCCTGTCCACGGTGTTCTGGTTGCCGATGTGCCATTGTCAACCATGACACGAACACTGTTGCGTGGGCGGCCTAGGAACACAGATTCCATGTCATCCAATGGCCGATGGAGATCCTTGACAAAGTCCGCCGCGAGGTCTGGCGTGAAGCCTACAACGAAGCAGAGCGTCTCGTAAAGAAAAATCCCAGAAAGATGGAACACCCCAAGGAGGACGATCCGACAATGGCAATGCTGCGCATCGTAAAAGCCAAAGCGGAAGAGATAAAGAACTCCGTGTATGCCCATGGCAAAACCCCGGAACATCTGACCGAGAAGCAACGAGTCAAGATAGCCATGATCACCGAAAACAATAACTGTCTCTATCGTGCCTGCCAGATAAAGGAAATGCTCAGGCTTCTGTTGAAGCTTAAGAATATTAATGAAGCTAAGTCGGAACTGAAACGCTGGTTATGGTGGGCAAGCCACAGTCGCATTATGGCCTTTCAAAAGCACTATTAAAAAATCAAGCGACATAAATGCTGGGGATGTGGGTGATTCTCACCCACATCCCCTAAGAGCCCCAAAAACCAGTTAATAACAAGCTATCGCTTCCCGCAATACCTCCACATACTGCCCCACAATCTTCTCCAGCTCATATTTCTCAAACTTCTCTTCCTTGGGCGGAAGAGTCCTGGCATACGCTATTTTTTCCACCCATTTTGCCACATCATAGGGGTCATCCACATAGACCGCCTTCCCCTCCGTAATTTCCTGAAGGCACGTCTCTCTGGTCATCACTACTCTCCGTCCCTTGCGCATGGCTTCAATGGGAGGCATCCCGAACCCTTCAAAAATGCTGGGAAACAGAAAAAGCTGGCAATTTTCATAAAGGCAGTCTCTCTCCGCATTGGTCACAAATCCCGTCTGTATCACACGATCCGAAATGTCAAGCCCGGCTAACATCTGCTCAAACTCCTGGCTGTTGCCTCCCACGCCGCTTAACACCAGCTTTGCAGGATCCCCCATATCCTTCAATCGAGCCATCACCTTTAATACAGTAGTCAGATTCTTATGCGGCATCAGTGCGCTGACGCAATAAAAATAGGTTCCGGGATCTATCGCATATTTTTCCTTTAATTCCTCCGCCGTCATCGCAGATGCCTCTGTGACGATAGGATCATACACAGTGCGCAGCTTCTTTTTTGCAAAGGGATATTGTCTGGTCAGATCCTCCCTGCAATAGTCGGAAATAGTAATGACGAACCTGGAACTTTTACAGGTATAATACCAGCTCCGCCGGAGGAAACATCTTTTCAACCAGGAAAAATACTGCGGAAAATGCAACGCCTGCAGGTCGTGAATGACGCTCACATAAGGAATCGTTCCACATGATCTTGGTTTGCTGTACACGGGGATCAGCATGACATCCACCCGTTCCTTAGCCGCATACCGATCCAGATGTCGGTTTTCCCATAAAATACGTTTATACGGTACCGAACACTTTACGGAACAGACCCTCATCTCCATATTGACATTCTGCCCATACTTGCAAAAACTGTCTGCGTTATCTTCCGTCACAAATAATAGGTAATGGCTTTCTTTGTCATATTTGGAAAATCCATCCATCAGGTTTCGAATAAACGACTCCGTACCTCCGCAAAGTCCCGGCCTGACCCATAACAAATCAATTCCAACACGCATATGCCTTGAGCCTCCGATCAGGAGCCTGCCTTCAGTCCCAAAAAAGCTTAGCAGCCTCTATCATGACACATTCCACCCAGTACCATCTGCTGTAACCGTTGTTTCTGTAACATCGATACCGATCCCTGCAGCGCCTTCCGCAGGCGGAGAGAGACTTGTCATGGCTTACACCGCCGACCCGGAAATTGGCCAGCACGACATTTTTTATCACAACTTTCCTGCCTGCTTTCCGAATGCGCAGCATGAGGTCAAAATCGTCATGCACCCCACTGTTGCTGTAACCGCCCAATTCCCGGTATGTGCTTTTTGTGATGAATGTAGTCGGGTGGTTCCAGTGCCTGCTGGTGGGAAAACGGTCATACCGGGAATGTTTGACCATGCTCCGGCCATCCTTTTTGATCAGGCGGACATCCGCGTAAAACATGTCATACGCATTTTCAAGATAGGCATTCACAGCGGTTTCTGCCGCCAGCTCCTCGTACCAGTCGTCACTGTTGATAATTCCGATCAGTTCTCCATGGGCCAGGTCAATCCCTTTGTTCATCGCATCATAAAGCCCTTTGTCCTTTTCACTCACCACTCGGAAAAGGTAGCCCCTGGAGCGAAACAATTCTTCATATCCGTGTGCGATCTGGACGGTATTGTCGGATGACTGTCCGTCAATGATAAGGTACTCTATTTTCTCATAGGTCTGGTTCAGCACCGACTCTATGGTCCTTCGGATCGTATCTTCACTGTTATAACAAACTGTTATAATGCTTACTAAAATATCTTTCTGCATAGCAAACCTTTTCCAGGCCAAACTTTTTCCACATTTCCTACATCATCCCTTTTCCGCCGCAGGCCCTTCGCCTTCCGTATAGCGGATAGAGTCGGCCATACTTACCTTTTGATAGTCAAGTCCGTCATATTTTGAAAGCCTCTGGTCATAACAGTTATTTCCAAACGCCTTTGCCGCCAGCTTTTTTATCTTCCCCGGAATATGAAGCGCTATCCACACTGCGGGAGACAACAGTCTGGTGACATGTACCGGCCGATGTGCCTGCTCCCCGATCTGTTTTACCATCTCAGCGGTTTTCGTGTATTCCGCGTTTTGCGGAAAGTATACCCCGCCTTCGCCGCAAAGCACCAGCTGGCTCACAAGTTCACACAGGTTGTCTATATACAGCATCGACCGCTTATTGTCGTAATCCGGAAATAGCGGAAATTGCTTTGCTACCTTAGCCAGCGTCGGATAATTGCCTTTTGAGTTCTTTCCGTAGACCATAGGCGCCCGAAGGACCGCGACCCGGAAGCCGCTATCGCTCATTTGCCGTACTCCCTTATCCGCCCGCCATTTAGAATCACCGTAAAAGTCAGCCGGCTCCGGTACCGTATGGGCGTCAATAAACTCTTTCCCCCCATACACGATCATGCTGGACATAAGCAGAAACTGCCCTACCCCTTCCTTCTTTGCCTTCTCCGCCGTCTCGATTGCAAGATCCGTGTTGACCTCATAGTACTTTGCCTTCTCTTCTTCCGTCACCTTCCCCACGTCCGCATGGGCGATCCCGGCTACATGAAAGACGGCGTCATAAGGCGAAAAGTCAAACTTGCGCCATGCCTCCTGCCTCATGTCGAGCGTATCGACGCGAAGCGTCGGGTAATACTTCTCACAATACGCTTTAAAAGATTCCCCGATATAGGAACCGGCCCCCGTGACCAGCACCCTTTTCTGAGCCGTCCTGTCCACATAAAAATGTTTCTGAAACCCGTAATCCACTGCTTCCAGCGTTCCTGTTCCTCCCTCGACGACACCGTCATGTCTGAGTACGCTGCCTATCGTCAGGAAAAACATCTTTACATCAAAACAAAATGCCTTCCATCCTCCCTGTTTCAGGACCTTAACATAATCGCCGTCTAATTTTGCCTTGTCGGAGATCAAAAGCTCGTCTCTGCCCTGGATCTGCGCAAGGCCGGTAAGGCCGGGAAGCACATCGTTTGCCCCGTATTTTTCACGTTCCGCCACCAGGTCGTCCTGATTCCAAAGCGCCGGGCGCGGCCCTATGATGCTCATTCTTCCGCGAAAAATATCCCATATCTGAGGCAGTTCATCCAGGCTCGTCCGCCGCAGTATCTTTCCTACCCTGGTAATATACTGTTCAGGATCAGCCAGCTGGTGCGTCGGGACATCATGGGGCGTGGACATACGCATGGATCTGAATTTATGGATCAATATATACTGTTTTCCCTTCCCCACCCGCTTCTGTGTAAAAAACACAGGCCCGGGATCGTCTATCCACACTGCCAGAGATATCAAAAGGAACACCGGGAACAGGATCAGCAGGCCGCAGAAAGCCAGCAGCTTATCTGTCGCCGGCTTGACGCTGTCCATGTAGATCCTTTTGCTTTCAGAGGAACATTTCCCTTTCCCGCCCTCAAAATACATGCCGAGATAGGGATTGTCGTTATCTATATCGCTTCCTTCCGTGCGCGTTTTGGCGATCCGCTGCAGGATCAGGAATGCGCCTGTAAGGAAAGCACCTGTTTTCAAGACATTTCGCGATCTTTTTTTCAAATCCCGTCCGCTCCCTTTTCATTATAATTATAGGTTCCCACGATCTCTTTTACCGTCTTTCGGATATCTTCCGTCTCCTGCTGCGCATCCTTAGCCAGCTGCTCCAACTGTCTTTCAAATTTTTGTTCGTCAAATTCTATGGGCCTGCCGATAAAAATCATTTTGTTGGCGGTCTTCCTCAGCCCTTCTTCGTCTCTCAGCAGTTCCTCGTACATTTTCTCGCCGGGCCGCAGGCCGGTAAACTTGATCTCGATGTCTTCCCCCACCCGATAGCCGGACAGTTTGATCAGGTTTTCGGCCAGATCCAGGATCTTTATGGGTTCTCCCATATCAAGGACAAAAATTTCCCCGCCTTTTGCGTAAGCTCCGGCCTGCAGCACCAGGGAGACTGCCTCCGGGATAGTCATAAAGTACCGTATAATGTTCGGATCCGTTACCGTCACCGGCCCGCCCTCGGCGATCTGTTTCTTAAACAGCGGGATCACGCTGCCGTTGCTGCCCAGCACATTCCCGAAACGCACCGCCACAAAGTTCGTTTTGGAGCGCTGGTTCATCATCTGGATCACCATCTCGCAGATCCGTTTGGAAGCCCCCATAATATTGGTGGGGTTTACCGCCTTATCCGTGGAGATCAGCACAAACTTCTCCGCCCCGTACTTGTCCGCCGCCATGGCGGTCTTATATGTGCCAAACACGTTATTTTTGATGGCCTCGTTAGGGCTTGCCTCCATAAGGGGCACATGTTTATGGGCCGCCGCATGATAGATGATCGCAGGCCGATATGTGGCAAAGATCTGGTTCATACGGTTGGTATTCCGCACGGAAGCGATCAGCACGACCAGATTCAGATTCGGATATTTCCGGATGAGTTCCTGCTGGATATCATAGGCATTATTTTCGTAAATATCCACGATGATCAGCTGCCTCGGCGCGTGGGAGGCGATCTGACGGCAGAGTTCACTGCCGATAGAGCCCCCTCCTCCGGTGACCATCACGACCTTCCCGCTGACGTACTTCCATACCTCCTCCGTGTTGATCTGAATAGGTTCCCTGCCCAGCAGGTCTTCGATCTCCACCTCTTTCAGCTTGGACACCGACACATCCCCGTTGATCAGCTGGTACATGCCCGGAAGGGTACGCAGCTTACAGCCTGACTCCGTGCATATCTCCAGGATCTCTTTTCGTGCCTGCATACCGGCGGAGGGTATGGCATAGATGATCTCGTCGATGCCGTACTGCGCTACCGCATCCAGTATCTTATCCCGGCCTCCCACGATGGGAACTCCCTGTAATAATTTCCCGTGGCATCCCGGCTGGTCATCGATAATACATTTCGCCTGGAGGTTCAGGTACCGGCTGCCCGCGATCTCCTTGAGGATCATGTTCCCCGCGGCGCCCGCTCCGATCACCATCACGTTGCTGCGGTTGTTTTTCTCTGAGATAGCGACCCGCTTATTGTTTATTATCCGCAGCAGCCTATAGCCAAAACGTGTACAGCAGGTCAGTATCATAAGCAGAAACCAGTACAATACGTAATAGCTCCGGGGCATAAACCTTTTTGCCACATTACAGTAAACCACCTGTGTCGCGGCCGCGCAGAAGGAGGCAAGTACGATATTGATCAGTTCATTCGCGCTGGCATACCGCCATACACTCTTATAGAGCTTCCACAGCACAAAAAACAGCAACGTAAACAGGATATTGGGAACAATGATCTTTTCAAAAGTATTTAAAAACCGCTGCGGGATCCCGATAAAGCTGAAGTCAAAGCGGATGTATAAGGCCGCAAAGGCGGACACCACTATAGATAAAATATCCACCAGCACTAGCGCCAGGATCCTGTTTGCAGGTATTTTCAAAAAATTATTTTTCTCCATCACAAATGACCTTTCTCCAAGCCATAAACATCAGTAAAGTACTCAGGCTCCCTGTTCCCCAGGAATATTCAAACATGCCGAAAATGGCGGGCAGCAGCAAAAACATCCAAGATCCGGCATCCGTCTCCGAACCCGTCCGGGAATATCGTCTCCATAAGCGGATCCCTCCGCACAGGAACAGCGCCGCCAGCATGACCATGACCGGAACGCCGAAATCTGACCCATACTGCAGAAAGATATTGTGGGCATGGGGCACCCAATAGGTTGGCGTCAGCAAAAATCCCAGTTCCCCATTCGAATGTCCCAGGAGGTTCAGACTCTGCAAGTAATGCTTATAAATAGCCCCCCTGACCAGAAGGGAATCCTGCTCGCTCGCCAGGATCGCGCTTTCCTCCCCGGAAAGTTCCTCCGCTTCCGTGACCAGCAGGAACGGGCTGTGCTCCAGCAGGTCTTCAAAGCTTCCCAGGATCCTCCCCCATGCTTCCGCCGTGTATTCGTTTAGGTCGATATACTTCTCCGAATCCCAGGGATCCCAGGAATGGACCCTCTCGGGCCTCCATTCCCCCTCAAACCACACCGGGTGGTGAAAAAGCGGCGGCAAATACCGGACAGCCCCAAAAGTCAGCGGAAACGCGATAATGACAAAGGCGCATAGCTTCAGCAGGTTTTTCCATGCCCTGACGGACGGCTGGTGCTTTCTCAAAAAATGGAAAAAAGCCAAAGACAGCAGCACCGCGGTCATCCATCCGGTCCGCCCAATAGTCAGCAGCTCAAGAGAAAGCACCGCTCCCGCTCCCATCCAATAATATAGCTTGATCCATTTATTGGAACCGGACCGCGTCACATATATGATCTTTGCGTACACCGCCGCCAGCACATACAGATAAAACTGCGCATTCTGGTTGCAGTTGGAGTATACCCCCTTATAGCGGGCCACATCATAAGGCCGGAAGACAAAACAAAACCCCTGCAGGACAAAAAAGCCCAGGATAATACCATCCAGCATACCCTGAAACAGATCCCCGCGCTCTTCCGCCGAAAAATCAGCCAGATAGAAACATCCAAACATCGCCAGGTAGCACACAGGCCAGAAATAATTGCTCCTGGACAGTATCATCCATAACATCATAGCAAGCCAGAGGATCCCCGTCCTTTTATCCAGCCTGGGGTACTTCTTTTCTATTGCCACCCGGATAACGGTATAAAGGATAATATACCCGAACAGTATGATATCTAAAACAACTATCGGCCATTCTCCGGGGATCATCGCCAGCCTATACCGATAGAAATAGGATATCGGAGCGCCGATCAGCCACACAGCGGTCCACGCCAGGTATGGTATTTTCCATTTTAAAAGATCCTTCCAGCGGAAATGCGACAGGAGGATCACCGCCATGCCGATCCCCGTCAGATCCTGAAATACTTCCTTCCCCACGTAGGTTTTGCATCTCTGGTCGATCACGCAGAAAAAGAAAAAGCACAGCGCATACACCAATCGCCTTACAGAATACGTATATACCGCTTTCCCCTTCACCTTGATCTGCATATTCTTACTCCTGTCTCGCCTGGTTTCTTCATTTTAGCATTTCCCAAAGGAAAATACAACCGTAAAGGAAAATTACAGCAAATCCTCAGACCATCCCACATCCACATCTCCGCCGCCGGGCGTAGGCGTTGGTTCCGGAGTAGGTTCCGGAGTCGGTTCCGGCGTAGGTTCCGGAGTCGGATCAGCGGGAACTGCAGGGGCCGCAGGCGGTTCCGGCGTTGGTTCCGGGGTTGGCTCCGGCGTAGATACCGGGGCATGCGGTTCCGAAGCCGGATTAGCGGGAGCTGCAGGGGCCGCAGGCGGTTCCGGCGTTGGCGTAGGCGTTGGTTCCGGGGTTGGCTCCGGCGTAGCGGGGACCGGGGTGGCGGGAACCGGGGTGGCGGGGATCGGGGTGGCAGGGATCGGCGTGGGCGGCGCCGGGGTAGCGGGCTTTCTTGTCGGCGCGGTGGTGGGCTCAGGGGTAGGCTCAGGAACCGGCTCCCCCTGTTCATCATATTCTGTTGTCACGGTTTCATAAGAAAATCCCGTCCGGTTTGTCCACAAGTCGAACACTGCCCCGGGGGCCGCCGAACATGTGGATACGGAATATTCCCCCACGATCACTCCCCTGGAATAGTTTCCCTGTTCCTGGCGTATGTCGCCGGTAGCGCTGTCGATCTCCCAGCGCTCAAAGGCTCCGTCGTACTCGCCCTCCTCCGTGACAGATGCCTGCAGCAGACGGGTTACATGTCCTTCCTGTTGCAGCAGCACCACATGGCCATCCGCCGCCGCGCAAAAAACATTGGCGCTGGGCTCCCCCGAGAAATCAAGGCTCACCTGCACAGACAGCAATACCTCTTCTCCCTTTTGCAGCGCATAATTCCGGGAGCCCTCATAAAGCCGTACCGCCATGCCCTCAAACCATTCCTCGCTGCTGACCATGCTGATCCCTTCCCCAAAATATTCAGGCAGCTCCAGATTCTGCCGCAGCGTCATCATGCTGTCCAGCACCGCCTTCTCCTCCTCCTCGGTGAGGTATCCGGTGCCGTATATCAATTCCGGCCGTGCCGGCGGCTCGACCGTAGCTTCCGCAGGCGTTTCCGTGACATCCGGGGGCAGCGTGGCCGGCGGCTCAATTGCCACAGTATTCCCGCTTCCGTCCCCGCATCCGGCAAGTCCGGCCGTCAGCGCCAAAACTGCCAGGATCTTCCACATTTTTCTATGTTTGCTGTTCCTAAATCTGCTGTCCATAAACCAATCATCCTCCGTCCGGCCTGTCAGGGCGCCTGTTCCAGGGCATCCGCGTCGCTGATCAGCTGCTGCAGGAAAGCGTAAGCATCGCTGCCCTGAGCGTAACTGCCCCGCCCTAACAACTGTTTTGCCAGAGAGTAAATGCTTCTGGCCTGCACCGGGCCATAGATCACCGCCTGCTGCCCTCCCTTTTCCAGTACCGCGTACCCCCGGAAGGCAAAGTCCGTTTTGTACTGGGCCGCCGGAACTCCCACCAGGACCGAGGTATAGCGGTATCTTCCTTCCAGGGTCTCAAAGATCACGTCCTGCAGCTGCCCGCTTTGGTCTCTTCCGTAAGCCATGCCTCCGGCCACTTTTTCACCGCCCCGGACCATGGCATACCGATCCCTGTTGTTATTATTCATGATCAGTGTGCCATATTCCTTCAGCGTATAACCGTTTACCCCCGTAGAAAGCAGCTGTTCCCGCAGTTCAGCGGAAATCCCCGTCTTAAACCGGATCCCGGACTCCCCCGTTATCCGGATGGAAAAGCCGTGGTAAGTCAGCAGATTTTCCAGCAGCGGCTCGGCTGTCGCCACGTAAAACAGTCCATTATACCGAAGGCTCCACACATACATGTTCACCGGCACGCCGGAAGAGTCGTACTGATACACCACCGCCGTCTTTGCCTTGGTATCCGGCGCATGGGCCACTAGCTTCCCGTCCGTCATCACCCCCTGGAAAGACACGCCGTCCAGCCAGACTACCGTATCCGTGTAGCCGGCAGGCAGCGTCAGACGCACGTCGGTAGTGGCCTCCGGGATCCCACAGGGCTTTTCCGGCATGTTTTCATAGACGGGGATCTTGAACACAAAGGTACTGTCCAGGGAAGCGGCGCTTTCATACAGTTTCCGGATGCTCGCCGCTTCCGTTACCGGGGCGGAAATGTTCTGCATATACTGGTGCGTATAGGGCTTATAATAACCGTTGGGCTGCACATTGAATTTTTGCAGGTACAATGTGTCCTGGCCCATCCTGATATAATTTGCCGAAATGATATCGGATCCCCCAAGTATGGAATAGTATGCCCCTTTCCAATCGTGTTCCCTGGCATACTTTAAGCCATTTTCAATGATCTCGGCATTTGAGGTGCCGCTTGCCCCAATGTTGAAATAATTATAGTATCCCTCATATCCGGGATAAGTTCCCGAAATCAGCGGCGATGTCCCGTCTCCCTGTTCCTGCAGCACTCTTGCCGCCAGGTGGAAGGGGCTTACCTTGCGCCCTTCCTCCTCACCGATCTCCCAGAAAATCTTTGCAAAGGTCATATCGGTCATGGGCGCATTCTTTCCGCTGTTCATAAAGGTGTTCTCCAGAAACGCCTCTACTGCTTCCTGCGTATGGTATTCCTCATTGTAAGTCAGCTGCTCAAACTGGAAGATCCCATTCTCGGCCAGGTGGTTCCGGGGATCCATATACATCTTCAGCGCCTCTTCCGTCGCGTAATACCATGACCCGCTGTCATACAGGCCATTCTTCATCCACTCCGGCATACTCTTATGTACCAGGCTCCGGCCGCCCTGCATTTCATTATAGACAGCGGTATTCCAGTCCAGCGTAGTTTTCATCATCACAAAGATCCAGTTGGGATGTTTTTGTTTCAGGCTGACCAGTGCCTCCCGGTAGCTTTCCGGGAATTGTTCCACGTCAGGATAAGTTACCTCATCTTCCAGGCCGATATACTGGGGGGTATCGGGATACAGCCCGTATTCCAGCTCCCATTCCAGGAACCTGCTGTCAGAACAGGCAAGGTTCGTCCTGGGCACATACCCGTAAAAGACCTCCTGGCCGTACTCCAGCCGGACATATTCCCAGATACCGTCCTGGCTCACCTGCACATCCAGTATATCTACCAGCTGCCCGCTTCGCACCGTCACCGCCGTCTCGCTGTCATAGGAAGGCGCGGTGCGCACAGGATACTCATCGCTCAGATATACCAGCGCCATGATCTCGCGCTCCTGCGCGATCTCCGCCAGCGCTGCCCGGGCCGTATTGACCCAGTCCGCAAATTCCGGATCCTCTGGCATCTGCCCTGCAAAAACCGGGCCAGCCTGTCCAAAACTGCCCCACAGCAAAGCTGCCGCTATCAAAATTGCCAAAATCTTAACTCGTCTCATAAGTGCCAGCCTTTTAACCATCTGTGCAATTTCCTGATTCCCCTCGGCGACAGCGCAAATAAAGTGTGATAAAGCTTATTTTTCCCTGTCAGCACGGGGTTCCTCATCGCTTTCGCCCAGTTCTTCCGAAGGTAAACCACGATTTCCCGATAAGTTCCATTCTCTTTTTCCATCTGGGAGACAGGAATATGCAGAAGATACTCCAGCCGCTGATAAACGCCGAAGCGAAAGGCTGTCTCCCTCAATTCCCGGTCTTCCTCCGCCACCATCTTTTCCACCAGATCCGCGTTCTCCACAGAATCCCTGTATACCGTGGAAAAACTCTCGCTCCCCGCTTTTCTGGAATTGCTGCCGATTCGGTAAAACACATGATATCCCTGCTGCGGCAGAGACACCAGCCGCCCGATCCGGGGCAGCATACGCACAAGGAGATGGAAGTCCTCATTCAGCTTCCCTTCCGGGAAGCGGTCCCTGCCAAAAAGCTCCCTTCGGATCAGCTTGGTGCAAAAAGAGCAGTCGCCTCTGTGCAGAAGCAGCTCCCGAAGGAAATCCCTGCTCTCCCATATTTCCGGCTCCCTGGGAGGAGTGCAGATATCGGGCAGCCGTTTCCCTTCCTCGTCTATTTCATCCCGGCCGATCTGCGCGGCACCTACCCCATACCGGACCACGGCATCCAAAAGCCTCTCATATACATCCGGGTCCAGATAGTCGTCGCTATCCACAAAGCCCACATATTCCCCCGCCGCATACGCCATCCCCAGGTTCCTGGCGGAGGAAGAGCCGCCGTTTTCCTTGTGGAACACGCGGATGCGGGAGTCGGACGCTCCAAGCCGGTCGCAGAGCTCCCCCGTTCCGTCTGTGGAGCCGTCGTCCACCAGAAAGATCTCCAGCCTTTCATAGGTCTGGGCGGTGATAGACTCCACGCAGCGCGGCAGAAACTCCATCACATTATATACCGGCACTATCACTGTGATCAATGGATTTTTATTCATACCGGCCTTCTGTTCCTTTCACTGCATTCCTCACAAGTCTTCCGGCCTCCCTCTCCCGTAGGCGCGGGGCGGGGGCGCAGGGAGACAGCCGGCCCTGAAAGCATCCCCCCCGCGGCAGTTGCCCGCTTTCCGTCTCCGGCAGCTTTTCCATCAGCGCCAACAGACTAGCCGCCGCGTTCTCGGCGTTCCATACCTCCGTTATGGTGCGGTACGCCTCCAGGCCCAATCTCCGACACAGCTCCGGATGTTCCACCAGTTCGCCGGCCTGCGCAAAAAGCTGCTCCGGACAGCCGTCTCCGTACACAAGGCCATTCACTCCATGATGCACCAGATATGGCACAGCGCCGATCATATGGTCTGCGATAAGCGCGCAGCCGCTGTTCATGGCCTCATTGGCAACGGCTCCCCAGCCTTCCCTCCTGTCGCTGGTAAACAGGAAGATATTGGCACATTCCATATGGCGCCTCACCTCCTCCGGCGGCTGAAACCCGAGAAAACGTACCTGTTCTTCCAAACCATATTTCTGCCGGAGCTGTTCCATTTCCACGCGCATCTCCCCATCTCCGATCATATCCAGACGGAAGGCAAGCTCCCGCTCTTTCAGATATCTGGCTGTTTCCAGCGCCAGCTCCGGATGTTTCCAGCCGATCATCCTGCCCGCCCATAGCAGGTATGGCACACGCCCCCCGGGATCCTGACGCCATCCCTTCCCTTCAAACAGCGCTTCCAAGTCGTATCTGCGCGTCTCCGGAAAATAGCCCCAGCAATACATTTTCCCGGGATAGGCCCGCACAATATGGAAATCCGATGGCACATAGGCCCCATAGCAGAGCAGGTACACATTACTTTTTCTATAACGGGTGTGATCGAAATATTTTTTCCTGAGCCCCCGAGGGGAAACCGCCTTCCACTGGCCTTCTTTATAAAGCCGTTCACTCAGACGTATCACCGTCTTTCCGGCCCGCAGCCTCTCTTGAATATAGCTCTCGTCATCCGTGCCGCCAAAAAGCGCCACGTCGCAGTCCAGGAGCAGGCGCCTGCAGGCTTCCGGCTCTTCATACCAGCATCTGACATACGCCGGCCTCTCCTCCTGATGCCAGCCCATTTTCACCCGTTCCGTTTCCATCCGCTCTGTCTGGAAAAAGGCGAACTCCCCCTCCAGGAGACGATACATCTCATTACAGAAAGGAATCTGATGGTGATTAATGTAATTTGACACAAACACTACTCTCATGTGATGTCGTCCTTCTCATCTCCCGGCTGTTCGTTGGAAATTATTTTTGCATAAATTTCCATCAATTTCATGTAATTTATCTCTCTTTTGTGCGTTCTTCTTGCATGTTTTCTTGCATTCTTACAATATTCAGCCTGTTTTTCCGGATCTCGCCACATCTCTATAACTGCGTTTGCAAGGCGTTTTGACACAATTTTCAGCTGTTTTCCATCCTCGTCAGATTTGTTACTGCTGTTATTTTTTGTGTTTTTCCGGATCCGGAATCCCTCATACATGATCCCGTCCTCGCCGTCTACAAACAGGCTGGGAATCCCTCCCACATCGGCGCTGACGCAGGGCATTCCGAGCAGCATCGCCTCTCCCAGCGAATTGGGAGAGTTTTCCAGGGTAGAGCAGCATACGAACAGGCTGCTTTTGAGATACCTGGCCCTCATCTGCTCCGCATTCAGTTTTCCCACAAACTTTACCTTATCCGTCAGGCCGTATTCCTTCATCAGCTTTCGCAGATATTTCCCATAGGCGGAGATCTTGAGCTTCTGCTTCAGCGTAGAATAGTTTACGATACTGTTTCCCGCCACATAAACTGTCGCATCCGGGTACTTCGCCAAAATAGCCGGCATGGCCGTGAGCATATAATGAAGCCCTTTGATGGGGTAATCGCCCTGGCTTAAGAATATAGAATGAGGGATACATTGGTCCACCTTCCATTCCGCCTCATAAAACTCCGGGCGCAGTATCTCGTTCATATTAAAATAACGAGCGGTTGTATTCCATTTCCTCGTACAGAGACGGTCCCATTCCGTGCGCCCGGTGATATTGCCTGCCAGCGTAATGGCCTCCTTCTCCATGACTCCCCGCTTCACAAATTTCTGCTGCTGTTCCATCAGGCTATCTTTCTTCAACGAATCCCGCAGCGTCACTTTCTTCAACACCTTCCGGGGCAGGTCCGCAGTATATGCCTCCGCGTACAGCGCGCAGATCCCCTGAAGGCCGATGAGGATCCGCTGCTTATCGGGAAAGACCCTGCACATCGCCAGAGTATGGGGATATTCCGTGCCAAAACAATGGACGATATCCGGTTTCGCATCCTCCAGGATCTTTTTCAGCATTCCCTCCAGGGCCGGATCATAGACCTCCGCCTGGCTTGTGTCTTCGTGAAACCCGTAACAGATCAGCGCGGCGTTTCCTATGCGGATCACTTTTTTACAAATATCATGGTTTTCCGGGAACATAACCTTGGGCGCCGGAAATGCAATAGACAGTTCTATCTGGTTTTCCTGCTGTTTCCGCAGGACCACCTCCGCCAGGCCCGAGATCCATCCCTCTTTATTGCTGGCATCCAGATTCAGTTGTCTGGCCACCATCGGTATGATCATGTTGCACAGCCATAAAACCTTCATCTATCCCTCCCATTCTGCCGCCAAGGAAGCGGCACTGCATAATATATATGACATCAGTCAAAGATCCAGTTCAGATAGGGCAGAAGCCTGACATCCACCGCGTACATCCCCTTGAGCAGCAGCGCAAAATACACGCCGAAGGCGCCTATGACTCCCGCACAGCCCAGCCTGCGCAGCCATTTTTTTTCTATCTGCGCCAGCATCCGGGGCAAAAGGAAGATCTGAGATATGATCATATAATATCCCACTCTTGACACCTCCGGAATAAAGGAACCGCAGCAGTAAACCACGAGCCCGAACAAGTTCAGGAAAAAATAGAACCGGTTCATCAGGTCGTCTGCAAGCGCTTTCCGGCAAAATATAAGTCCAAGAAGCATCACACAGACACATTTCAAGATATTGGCATAGGACAGCTGGCCATTATCAAAGGCGGAATCCCTGTAGTAGGGATAAAAATAGAATATGATCTCCCGGTAGATCCCCTGCCCGAGCACCAGGCTGGCAAGGAATCCGCCGCCCAGGACATAATGCCAGGTTTTCAGTCTCCCTGCCGCCAGGAACCGGGCTGCCAGGTACACCGGGATCACCAGCAGGACCGACTTGTGGAATTGGGCTCCCGCCAGCACCCATGCCGCAAACTTGCCATACTCAGCCCGCAGCACATATTTCATAGAAAAGAGCGCTATGGCCAAAGCCAGATAATACCGCACGGAATTCAGGCTGTTGAAATAATAGCCTCCCGTCAGCAGAAGATACAGTGAAAAAGCGTAATAGCTCCCCTGGTCATGCAGCGCCTTTACAAAGAAAAAAACGGTCACGACAGAAAAGAAACCAAATACCGGCAGATACCTGTCATATCCAAAAAACATCTGGAGCCACTTTACGATCAGGTTAAATCCTGTCTCAGAGGCCACATGGCGGCTCTGGGCGATCAGATTGAAATTATCCCGATAGACCCAGTAATCGTTTCCCACCGCGATCCGGCAGGCGCTGACCCCCGTCAGGAGACAGTATATGGCAAATCCCGCGACACGGTTCCTTGCCAGCTGCCTGTCGGCTCCCGGCCGCTCTCCCCTTGCCCTTCCCCCTCTGATATACAGGGGCACGTAGGCTTTATTGTCCACACACATCCCCAGAAGTACCGTCACCAGGGTCAGTGTGATGTAGATCCACGCGCTTCTTTCCATTTTTCCTCTTATTCTGCCGCTTAAACGGCCATCCTATAAGCGGGGATTTTTCGCCTCGCCCATGCCCTGCCTCATCCAGGCAAAGCATTGTCGCAGGCCCGCCTGACCGCACAGTTTCCGCCGGTGGACCGCCAGAAAACGCAGGGCCATGGCCCAGTCCAGATTCCCATACAGATAACGATAAAGCACACCCCTGTCATGAAAGAACTTCTCGTTGTACCCCTCAAACCAGGTAGACCCGTCCGCCTGCTCACGCCCTATAATAACAGGTGTTTTGTAAACATGGAACCCTTTTGCCATAAACTCCTTTAAGAAGAGGCTGTCCTCACCGCTGGCATATCTGGCGCCCCCGCCGAAAAGGAGGGAGAATGTCACGCCGGAGGCCAGAAGGCTCTCCCTCCGCACGGCAAAACTCACCGCGCCGTACCTGCCGCAGTTGTACCAATGGACCTTTTCCCGCCGGGTAATGTGGTACGTCCTGCGTTCCTCCTCCACTATAACATTAAAAAGTATCATATCTGCATCGGGATTCTTTTCAAATTCCGCCGCTATAGCCCGCTCATATCCCGGCTCATATACAATGTCCTGATCCGAAAAGAGACAGATATCTCCTTTTGCCCGCAAGATCGCCTCGTTCCGGCTTCGCCCAACACCCCTGTCAGGAAAAGAAAAAAAACGAAGCAGATGTCCGTTTTTCTTTTTTTCTTCATATCCAAGGCTGTCACATTGGTTTATGATAACCGCATCGGATTCCAGCCGCATCTTTTCTGCTATGGAGTCCAGGCTTTGATCCATAACAGATGCCAGTACCTCCACCCTCATAGGCTAATCCTCCGTTCCTTTCTGAAAAGCCGGCTGTTTTCGAAACCCATAATACACCCTCAGCAGCGTTTCATCTGCCCCCCATAAAAGAACACAAGTTATTTTGCAGTCCTGCTGCTCCAGAAATTCCAGGGTCCTCTCCAGCTGTTTTCCCGCATGGCTGCCCGCCGCCACTGCCAGCAGGATCCCGTCCGCCTGCCGGAGCGCACGACAGCTCTCCGGGCAGAGAAGCGGCGCCGGGACCGGCACCCACTCTGCATCCTGCCAAAGCTCCTCCTTCGGGCACATCCGCCGCAGTTCATCCGCCACCTGCGCCGGATCCGTGCCCTCCTGTACCGGGCAGACCGCGATCTCTTTCTTTCCCCGGAAAAAAAAGCCGAGATTTTCCCACAGCTCCGGGCTGTGCATCGTACCTGCAGGACGCAGGCCGTAGCGGCGCCACAAGGTGGAGGGCAGCCAGATGCTGTCGCTCCCCAGCTCTCTCAAGAGGACAAACACCAGGGCAAAGAAAAAAGACAACAGCGCACTGAGAAGCACCGCCCGGAGCGGTCTCACATCCGGGTAGATCTCCTCGGTACCCGCCGCCGGATCCATGACGGAGATCGATATGACCTCGCTGAGCTGTGAGGGAAAGTCCCGGGTCAGGGCAGACTCCGCCGCGCCCGCGATCTCAAGGCTCTTTTCCGGCGAATCCGTGACAACTACAGTGGATATCACCCTCAGGTTGGAAGCCATGACCACGTTCACCGCCTCCGCCAGTTCTTCTCCCGAATAGGAATTCTTCAGATACTGTTCCATTTCGTCCAGAAACAGCTGTGTATCCACATATGTGTTCCAGGTCATCTCATTGATGTGTACGGTGCTCACATCCGTTTCCTCCGCTACCCGGTATTCCACCCGGTAAGTGGAAGCGGCACGGTAAGAGGGATCCGGCCGGAGCAGTACATTCTTTACATAGTATCCTCCGCCAAAGAGCAGGGTTCCGCCAATAGCCGCCGCCAGGATCAGGCCGAAATTTCGGATCACACGCAATACTGTAAGCCTTAAGTCAAAGGGTTCCTTTCCGTAACTCGCTTCCCACATTCCGCCCACCTACTCTGTCTTTCCTCTCTTTTCCGCCAGCTCCTTCTGATGACACTCTTCCCGCAGGGCCGTGATTTGCTGGGCCTCCACGCCCTCGGTGCTGTCCGGCCAGAATAAGACCTTGATCGTCAGGATCATCAGCTTTATATCAAGCCACAGACTATAGTTTTCAATATAAGTCAGATCCAGTTTCAGCTTGTCATAGGGAGAAGTATTATACTTCCCATACACCTGGGCAAACCCGGCCAGTCCCGCGCGTACCTTCATACGAAAGGCAAATTCCGGCATGACCTCCAGGTACTGCTCTATGATCTCCGGGCGCTCCGGCCTCGGTCCTATAAAAGACATGTCTCCCCGCAGGATATTAAACAACTGCGGCAGCTCGTCCAGCCTGCATTTCCTGATAAATCGTCCGACCGGGGTGATCCTGTCGTCATTCTTTTTCGCCAGCCTTGCCACCCCGTCCTTTTCCGCATCTGTCCGCATACTCCTGAACTTTAGGATGGAAAACGGACGCTGGTCTATGGTACAGCGCACCTGCCGATACAGTATGGGGCCGCCATCGTACAGCTTTATGGCCAGAGCCGTCAGCAGCATAAAAGGCGATGTGGCCACCAGCAGGACCAATGCGCACACAATGTCGATCGTGCGCTTGAAAAAGCGTTCCTCCACAGAAAGGCTGTATTCCCTCGTCAGCAGCATGGGGCTGTCAAACACATGGATCTCCTCGGCCCCCGTCAATATAACATCTGTTATCTTTGGAATAAGGTACACCCTGTAAGACTTGCCGTAACAAAATTTCAGAAGGGGGCTCCTCTCCTCCACGGAAATATCCCCAATGACTACCGCGTTGCACCGGCCTGTCTGAAACGATTCCTCAATAGCCCTGCAGACAGCCGCATACCCCTCCCCGACATGGATCTTTCCGGTTATCACATATTTATCGCTGCGGCTTGCAAACTTGCCGCAGAGCTCTTCAACAGACTTATCGCCGTGAATCAGGAGCAGCTTGCGCGGCGGGAAAATAGACCGGTAGATCTTGTTTGCCAGATTCATATAGAGCAGCACGATGACGGCCTGCTCCGCCATCATCATAAGAAATACATTGGGCACAAAAGCCTGGTGGGCCATGATGGACAGCTCACAGTAAATGATGATATTCGCCAGCAGCGTGGAGAGCACCTGCGAAAACACGATCTCCGCATTCTTCTGGTACCCCAGCCGCACACTGCCGTAAGTCGCCGACAAAAAGATCAGTACAATGGCGTAGAACGCGACTTCCGCCATATTTCCCGCATACCAGAAGTTCCGCAGGCCCTCCACCACGCTATAGCGGAAATCCACCAGCCAGTGAAAAGCAAAATCAGCGATCTCCAGCGCAAGGCAGACAGCGATCAGCCCGAGATTGATCAGTCTCTTATAGATCTCCAGTTTTCTTATTTTTTTTTCATTGGTACTGGCTCTCAAACCATTTCCCTCCGAATCTCCCTCAAAAGCCGGCAGAAAACCCGGCTGTTAAAGGATAGTATACCACATTTTCTCAATTTCGTACAGCCCCACTATACTCTCCTCCACACGGCCCGGGCCGCCCAGAAACAGAAATGCCATATGCTGCCGGCCAGGCTGATCCCCTCCACCTTTCGGTACAGGTTCCAGATCCGCCGGATGGCCTCCAGCTTGTTGGAGGAAAGTGTACGGCCCGCCCTTCGGTATCTTGCCAGATTCTCATCCAGCCCGTAGGCCGTATATCCCATTCGCAATACCTTCCACCAAAGCGCCGTATCCTCGCTCTTGACCAGCGGCATTTCCAGCAGCTCCGCAGGTATCCGTTCCGTGTCGAACATCACTGTGGTGGTAAAAATAGTTGTGTTGCTCAAAGCCTGTTTATACGTAAGGGTTGCCGGCACCCGCACCACCTTTCCCAGCCCCGCGCCATGTTCATCCGCAAATTCATAGCCGGTAAAGGCAAAGGCCGCGCCCTTTTCCTCCATAAACCTCAGCTCGTGTTCCAGCTTTTCCGGCTCCCACAGGTCGTCCCCGTCCAGATAAGCGATATATCTCCCCGCCGCCTCCCGAAGCCCCCGGTTTCTGGCCCGGGCCGCCCCCTGGTTGGAAGGCTGGCGAATCAGCCTGATCCGG
The DNA here is from genome assembly GCA_947588705.1 of uncultured Acetatifactor sp. Classification (GTDB taxonomy): domain Bacteria; phylum Bacillota; class Clostridia; order Lachnospirales; family Lachnospiraceae; genus Acetatifactor. Next base: position 26,245 of record CANPYT010000002.1, read on the forward strand.
TCCTCCCGCTTTTCCCGGATATAATCGGTAATTGCTTTTTCCGTGCCATCGCTGCTGCCGTCCTCCACCAGCAAAAGCTCCCAATGGGAGTATGTCTGCGCCAACACGCTGTCCATGGTCTCCCGAATGAACTTTTCCAAATTATATACCGGTACGATGATACTGACAAGCTCGTTCAAATCTTTTCCCTCACCTTATCAAAAGATAATAGTCTTCCAGCTGCTGAACGCTGCCCCCAAATGCCTCCGACAGCCTCTCCACCGTTCTCTTTTTCAGGCTTTCCGGCAGCAATATGCAGTTGACGCCTGCCTCCGCCGCTGCAGTAACGCAGTCCGCCCCCCGCAGCACCAGGTCTCCCTTCTCTCCCCTTCCGAAAACCGCTTCCCCCGTCGGCTTCACATTCTCCATCCATAGGTAGAGTTCCTTCGTCTCCTGGGAATATGTGTCATAGGAATAAGCGTTCAGCGCTTCCTCCCACATGTTCCGGCCATAGAGAAGCCGGGCGTCGCCTACTTCTTCCCTGGCATATTTCAGGACTTCCTGAGGGGCCCAGAGGCAAAGTTCCTCCTGTTCCTGTCCGGCCAGATCCCACACTTGTGTTAAGACCTGCCGCACCTGCTGTCTCTCCTCAGCCTCTTCTCTCCGCTCCTGCCCGGTTTGGCCCAGGCCCCCGCTCAAGAGCAGCGCCGCCAAAAGCAGAAGCGTAACCGGCGCTCCCTGCCGCCACCGGGAAAGGGACAGCTCTTTCCACTGGCTGCCCAAAAACTCTGTCATCCCCCAGGCCGCCGCCACATTCATGGGCACCAGGCTCCAGATCCATTCATAATCATAAAACCGGGTCTGGTACAGCATTAACAAAACAGCCGTTATCGGTACTATGCTAAACACAGTCACGATTGCCGTATATAGGAAAAGCTCCCCGTGCTTTTTCCAAAAGCCGCTCAAATACAGATAGAGCAGCGCCGCGAGCAGGATCGCCGCGACCTTTCCCCCGTCCGTAAACTGACGCCAGCCCAACCATGCGTTTTGCATGAGTTCCGTCATTTTTTGCGCTCCTTCCCGGCAGATTTGCCATATTTCTGCCATACGAACAGACAGGCCGCCATGCCCAGATCCACAAACATACACGCCCCCGCCCCATAAAGCGTCCAGACCAGACATGCTTCCGCCGCTATACAGAGAAGCGTAGTCTTCCATCTTCTTCTCAGGCAAAGGGAGATCAGATAGGGGATCAATACTGCATTACGGATCGTTCCCCCCCGCCATCCACTGTAGAACAGCCCAAAGCCGTCCATACCCAAAGCGTAGCTCCCCACGCCCAGCAGCACCGCCGTCAATACCAGGAACAGATCCTGCTGCGCGGCAGATCGCGGAAACAGGGCCTTTCCCACACAGTAAAAGCTGCTGTAGCTGCATACAACCATCACGCACGGGATCACCATCCACACCAGCGTTCCCGGTTCCGCCGCAAAAAGCCTGCACAGCGCGCTGTACAGCGTTGGCAGGCATAAGATCTCCAATCTCAGGGGAATGCCGCTCTCATAGGCCGTCCCCGTCATAGGATTCACCAGATATGCCCCGTCTGTCTGCAAGAAGCTTACCACTGTCTCCAGGGTCATATCCCGCGACAGACAGACCTCCCCCCGGAACCATATAAGGAGGACCTGCCCAAGGCAAATGGCGGCGGCCGCCCAGAACAGCGGTGTGCGGCGCCACCCCGCCCTGCGCCTGTCCGGCGATTTCGTCCGAAGAAGGGAGAAAACACATACAGCCAGAGATCCCATGCCGACTACAGCCATGATGCCGCCAAACACCATAGCGCATACCGTTATGGAAACATGCAGGAAGACCGCGCAGAGGTGGACCGCCTCCGCGGCCCCGATCACGCCGATCCATCCGACGACAAGGGCTTCCCCTCCGCGGATCCCTTTCTCTTTTCTGTCTATCACGTATAGAATGCCGTTCCCCGCCATCCAGGGGATCAGCAGCAGCAATAAAATCAAAATAACAGGCGTCATATTTTTCTCTTTCTGCCATATCGCTTGGCGCCGCATTGGGGCCCTTTCGCCATAAACACTTTTTTGCAGGACTATTGTAACATATTTCCACATACCGCACAAGCAAAAGCGGCCGGCGGAACACTTCCGCCGGCCGCCCGCATCCACATCTCCTAAGGGCCCGTTAACTTTTGTTACGTATCATTTAATTTCTATATCACATGGCTTTGATGTCAAGACGTATTTTATCCGCTATCCGCGCTATATACTCGCTGTTCGTTGGCCTTGTCCTTCCTGATTCCGCAGAGTAACCGAACAATTTCTCGAATGTCTCCGCATTTCCCCTGTTCCAAGACACTTCGATCGCGTTGCGTATAGCGCGCTCCACTTTCTGATCCGTGGTCCGGAAACGTTTGGCGATGGTGGGATACAAGAGCTTTGTCACGCTGCTCACCACCTCCATATCCCTTCCGGACAGCAAAATAGCTTCTCTGAGATAATGATACCCTTTTAAATGTGCCGGAACCCCTATATCCAGCATAATGTCAGTGATATATCTCTCCAATTCGCAATCTTTCACAAACCTAAGTTCCACTTGTTATTGATCCCCTTCCTTATTCGACTGAAGACCCTTATCAGTTGTGAATAGAATGATTTTACCATATCTTCCGGGATTCGCATAGTACCCGGGCCGCTAAGATTCTGTTAAGGTTTTCTCTTTCACGCTTTTTTTAAAAATTTTCCTTGACAAGGTAAACTGGCCTTCTCTTTACCTCCATGTAGGTTTTCGCCAGATACTGGCCAAGGATCCCCGTGCAGAAAAACTGTACGCCGCTGGTCATCAGTATGATGCACACCAGGGACGGCCACCCGGAAACCGGGTCTCCAAAGATCAGTTTCCGCACGATAATAAAGAGGATCATCACAAATGCCAGCACACAGAAAAGTACGCCCACCACAGACGCCAGCATCAGCGGGGCGGTGGAGAATGCCGTGATCCCGTCCAGAGAGTAGAGAAACAGCCTCCAGAAGTTCCACTTGGTCTCTCCTCTGGCCCGCTCCACATTTTCGTATTCCAGCCATTTTGTCTCAAAGCCGACCCAGCCGAAGATCCCCTTTGTAAATCGATTGTACTCCTGCATAGAGAGGATGGCATCCACCATCTGCCTGGTCATCAGCCTGTAATCCCTGGCGCCATCCATGATCTCTGTCCTGGATATGCGCTTCATGAGCCGGTAAAACATCCTTGCAAAGAAACTCCGGATCGGCGGCTCCCCTTTGCGGCTCACACGCCTGGTGGCCACAGAGTCATACCCCTGTTCCATATAGGAAAACATCTCCGGCAGCAGCGAGGGCGGATCCTGAAGATCCACATCCATGAGCACCACGTAATCTCCCCGGGCATTTTCCAATCCTGCGTACATAGCGGCCTCTTTCCCGAAATTCCTGGAAAAAGATACAAGATGTATCCTCTCGTCCCGCTCCCTCAGCTTTTTTACTTCTTTCACCGTTCCGTCCCTGGAGCCGTCATCAATGTAAAGCACCTCCAGCTCTATCTGCCTCTCATCCAAGAAGGAGGTGTGCCGCATCAGCTCCTCATAAAAGGGCGCTACGTTTTCCTCCTCGTTATAGCAGGGAACAACTACGCTCAGCATACTCATGAAATTGATTCCTCCTTCCCGGTCTCCTTCTTTACCAGTATACTATTTTATGGCCCGATCCGCAAGTCGCGCCGCCGGGCTGATCCGTTACTGTTTCTTAAAAAAAATTAATTTTATCGCCGCCGGATGACGTAGCAGTAAAAATGTGGTAGAATAATTGACATATGCAGAGATTTTTGCCATTACAGGAGAATACGTCATGAAAAAACTACGCATATGGCTTGCTCTCGGGGCCGTGGCCGCTCTTCTGTGCGCATGTGCCGGAGTCGAGCCGCCGGACTCCCCTATTATTCCGGACACTTTCGGAGAAGATTCGGGGCTCAGCGAGGGGCCGGTAGGGACCGTGCCTGTTCCCGAACCGTCGGACGGCTCCGCCGAAGAAGAGACGGATGACACAATACCTCCCCGGGAGGGAATGGTGCGCAGCCGCCTGACCAACGAATGGGTGACGCCGGAAGTCGCCGAGACCCGCCCTATCGCGGTGATCATACCAAACGAGACCGGCGCCCTGCCGCAATACAACCTCTCCGAGGCTTCCATCCTCTATGAGACCCTTGTGGAGGATAGGATGTCGCGAATGATGGCCGTGTACGAGGACTGGGAAAACCTCGACACCATCGGCAACGTGCGGAGCCTTCGGACTTATTTTGCCTACTGGGCCTTTGAGTGGGACGCTTTTCTGGTGCACAGCGGCGGCCCGTACTTTATCGACGACCTGCTGGCGGAGCCTATCACCCAGAATATCAATGACCATGTAGGCACCGATACCGACGCTTTTTTTCGAGACAGCCGCCGCGCAAGCCCTCATAACCTTTATGTCACGGGACAGGGGCTGCTGAAAACGATCAACAAAAAGGGATATCCGCTGGCATACAGGGGCCTGACGGACTCGTACCATTACCTTTTTACGGACCGCACCAACCAAAACACCCTCACGCAGTATGGGAACGACGCCAAAAGCGCGGTCTATATTGACATGTCCGGCTGCTTTCCCCTGACACGGTGCTATTTCGAGTACAATGAGAGCGACGGGCTTTACTACCGCTCCCAGCACCTTTCCGGAGGCGCCGACGAGCCCCATGTTGACGCGGTCACCGGGCAGCAGCTGACCTTTAAAAACATCCTGGTCCAGTACATCGCCTATGAGGAATTGAACGAAGAGGGCTATATGGTATACGGCTGTCACGACAACACCAAGGACGGCTGGTTTTTCACCAACGGCCGGGGCATTCACGTAAACTGGGAAAAGTCCGACGACTACGGCTCCACCAGATATTATGACGACTATGGCAACGAAATTATTCTAAACACGGGCAAAACCATGATCTGCGTGGTTCTTGAGGGCGACAATTTTACCTTCCGCTAACCCGGAGCCCTTGCGGCGCCATGTCCGCGGGCAATATAAGAGCAGCTGTTATGTAATGATGCAGCTGCTTTTATATCGCCCTCACAGGCGCTAAAATCAGAATGGATACGCAAAACTTACGGGATACCTGAAAGCAGGCATCCCGCTCAACTTACTCTCCCAATCCGTTTTCCACCGCCTGGACCAACGTCTTCAAAGCCTCCTGCTCATCCTCGCCCTCACAGATCAGCTCTATCTCGTCTCCGCATTTGACACATGCGCCAAGTACGCTCAAAACGCTTTTGGCATTTGCCGTGTTATCCCGAAAGGTGAATGTGATAAGAGACTTAAACTGCATTGCTTCCTTGCACAGAATACCCGCCGGCCGCAGATGCAGCCCGGTAGGATTTTTGATCACGATTTTCTGACTCACCATAATAAATACCTTCCTCTGAAATGAAATCCCCGCCCAATACCTTACTGATATATTTAATGTAACATGATTGAATGGGAAATACAAGCTTATTTGTCAAACAGTAACAAAACAGTAACAAAATACATCGTAACAGTTCAGCCGCCTGGCCGAACTGTTCCCTTAAAACATGACGTCCTGGATCAGGCTGGCCAGCTTCTGGGCCTCCTCCTGAATGATCTGCTGATCCTTCCCCTCGATCATAACGCGGACCAGGGGTTCCGTCCCGGAAGGTCTGACCAATACCCGGCCCTCTCCCGCAAACTTGGCTTCCAGCTCCCGGATGGCTTCTACGATCACAGGGTACTCCATATATTTGTCTTTCCTATAATCCGCTACCCTGGCGTTCACAAGCGCCTGCGGAAGCACCTCCATGACCTTTGTAAGCTCGGACAGGCTCTTGCCTGACTCGGTCATCACCTGAAGCAGATGCAGTGCGCTGAGCAGGCCGTCCCCCGTAGTATTTTCGTCCAGGAAGATAATATGGCCGGACTGTTCTCCTCCCAGGCTGGCGCCGATCTCTTTCATCCGCTCCAGCACATAACGGTCTCCCACCTTGGTCTGTTCAATCGTGATCCCATTCTTTTTCCCCATCAGGAAAAATCCCAGGTTACTCATGACAGTAGCCACAATGGTGTCCTTTTTCAGCTTTCCGTGGGCCTTCATATAATTTCCCACGATAGCCATGATCTGATCGCCGTCCACCACTTTGCCATTCTCGTCCACTGCCTGCAGTCTGTCCGCATCCCCGTCAAAAGCCAGGCCCACGTCCGCTTTCTCATACACCACCCTTGCCTGAAGCTCCTCCGGGTGTGTGGAGCCGCAGCTGGAATTGATGTTTGTGCCGTCCGGGTTGTTGTGGATGGCAACCACGTTGCCCCCAAGTTCTTTCAGCGCTTCCACAGAAGTGTAAAAGGAAGCGCCCTCGGCACAGTCCACCACGATCTTCAGGCCGGACAGGTTCACCGGAACAGCCCTGATCGAATGGTTTATGTACTCCTCCCTGGCATCTGTCCGATACTTTATTTTTCCCACGCCGGGACCGATGGGAAACTGGATGCCCTGCATTCCTCCCTGGAGCATCTCCTCGATCTCATCCTCCAGGGCGTCCGGCAGCTTATAGCCATCGCCGTCAAAAAATTTGATCCCATTAAATTCTACCGGATTGTGGGAAGCCGAGATCACCACTCCCGCGTCTACCCGGTACTTTTGCGTCAGATAGGCCACCGCCGGAGTAGGGATCACCCCCACATACACACAATTCGCGCCTACGGAGCAGGCCCCCGCCATGAGGGCGTTGGCAAGCATGTCGCCGGAAATACGAGTATCACAGCCCACCATGATCGTCGGTTTATACTGTTTTTCTTTTGTGAGCACATACGCCCCTGCCTGCCCCAGCTGCATCGCCAGGGTCGGCGTCAACTCCTCGTTTGCAATTCCTCTGATCCCATCGGTCCCAAATAATCTTGCCATGCCTTACTCTTCCTCCACCTGAACAATATTGATCTGCAGCATCACATCATTTTCCACCACAACACTGTCCGGCAGGTCAAATGTGACGGGGATCTGGTACTCGCCGGGCCCCAGCGTCTCCATCTCCTGCTCAGCCATCCACGCGGCCAGATCCACCCGGGGATTCAGCGCTTCTTTCAGTACGGCATTCACATCCGCCGCCAATCCTGAGAAATTCAGCTGATAGAGGCCCTCCGTCTCCGGATACTCTACTTCCATATCTTCCGGCAGGTTGAGGATCTGGATCTCTTCCGGCGCAAATTCCAGCGTCCTCTCCATCTCCGGTTCAATAAACACAGTTGCGGAGACGTTGCCGTCAAAAGAGCTATCGGCAAATCTCACGTTGCTTTCCGCCAGCAGTTTCCGGATGTTAATGGTTTTTGTCACATCGTCGTCGGCATCCGTGATATCCAGATCTTCAGCCGGGATGACCAGCCTGTTCACATTGTTCAGATCCGCCGCTTCCCCTGCCAGCAGAACAGTCGCAGGCTCACACCGCACCTCGCCGGTGAGCAGGTAATTGTCCGCAGGCTCACCCGTGTAATTCAAAACCACAGGCACTTCCTTCGTCGCCAGCACTTCCACTTCAATGTGCACATTGTTCACGCTCTTTGAGACAGTTGGCAGGTCCAAAAGATTCCCGTCGGCATCCAGAAGCTGTGCCTCCACGTTAGCCGAGACATCCGTGACCGCTCCCGTCACATCGATCTCCACCATCGCTTTGCTGATCTGGGATACAGCGGAAGCCGGGCCTGTCACCTCTATTCTGTTCTGGTCCGTCCGCACACTGGACACAATGTGCTCCTCAGCCACTTCGCCTACGATATTGGAACTCACATTGATCCACTTGGAGAGCCGGTCTTCCACATTCAGCCGAAGCACATCCGGATTCGCCCTGATATTGTCCACATTGTCCGCATTCTGTACGGAAAGGGATATCGCGATCGTATTGATCTCCGTCAGCTTGCTCATGTCCGCAACCGCCACGATATCGCTCATATCCAGGTCTTTTATGACGCTCCTGGGCGCCCGGACAGTGACCGTGATGCTGTCTGTTCCGTCCAAGACCGCATATACCTTATCCTGCTGATCCAACAGCTCTGTGTTTGTCAGCGTCACAGGAATGCCCCGAAATGTTTTGTTCTCCGCCGGATCGTCAAACTGGATCACCAGAAGCCAAAACAGGTACGCCAACACCAGGGATCCTATTTTCAGCACCCCGTTATGAAAAATTTTCTTTCTCATTTTTCCTTGTTCCTGCGCCTTCCCCGCCATTTACGCCTGCCGCCTGACTTATCATTCGGACTCTTGTTGTTCAAAATTACCTGTAAGCGTTCTTTCAGCTGTTCCGAGTTCAGGCTTCTCTCCAGTTCTCCCTGGAAGGCCACACTGATCTTACCGGTCTCCTCCGATACGATCACCGTCAGGGAATCCGTCACCTCCGAGATCCCAACGCCGGCCCTGTGCCTGGTTCCCAGTTCCTTGCTCAGCCCCAGGTTATCGGAGAGCGGCAGATAGCAGGTGGCGGATGTGACCCGATTTCCCCGGATGATCACAGCCCCGTCGTGAAGCGGCGTATTATGTTCAAAAATATTGATGAGGAGCTGGCTGGAGACGATGGCGTCCACGTCGATACCGGTCCGCTCATAATCTTTCAGCGATTCTTTCTGTTCGATCACGATCAGGGCGCCCGTCTTCATTTTTCCCATCTCCACACAGGCTTTTGTGATCTCATTGATGGTTTTTTCGGAAAAGATCTCCTGCTCCTGGTGATTCGAGTCCGAAAAAAGCGCTGACGGCAAAAAATTGCGGCGGCCAAGATTCTCCAGGGCATGGCGAAGCTCCGGCTGAAGCACCACCAACAGGGCGATCACCGCAAAGCTCAGCACATGCTCCGCCAGCCACATGATGGTACTCATATCCATCACATAAGCCAACAGCAGAAATACGCAGATCACGATCATGCCCCTGAGCAGAAGCCAAGCCCTTGTCGCCTTCACCCAGACCAAAATGTAATACATTAAAAATGCGATGATAAGGATTTCAAATATATCGTATATATTCATCGTTGTTCCGTAATATACGGAACTTTTCAGGAAGCCGCCCATCCTATCGACAATCGCGTCAAACCACTGCATTTTTCTCTAACCCGCATTTCCCATTTATTCCTGCCTGCAATAAACCGCCACCCGTCTGTGTGTCCGGTAAACGCCGCAAGTTCCATCCCCTTCTGCCCGCGGCGCCGCAAACTGCCCGGCCGCCCGCAGCGGGGTATCTGATCCTGTTTTCTAATACAATTCCTCAAAATCCTCAGAGCCGTCCGCCCCATCGTTCTGATCAGTATTTCCGATCGTGACGCTCCGGCTCCTTCTCCGGTCGTCCTGCACGGTGCTCCGGGCTGTTCCATACCCCCTGCGGTCCCCCGTCCTCTCCGTGGTCACTCTCCGGCCCGCGCCGCTTCTCTGCGCCTGGGGGTTCCTGGCCTGATACCCTGACCCAGCGCCTCTGCCGGCCCCGTTCCTGGTATGCTGGGTATTGATCTTCTTCACTGTCTTTGTGGACATAGACACTGACATCTTGGGCACGGCCTTCACATAATAATAATATTCATCATCCTCGAACTGTACCTTCTCTGTCCTGCTATAATCCACGCAAAACCGGAAAAACTCTATGACCTTTGCCGCCGCCAGCGCCAGGAGGGATCCCAAGAGCGCACTGACGAGCGACGTATTGATATCATAGATCAGGTCTCCGATCAGCAGGATCACAATATCGATCAGCGCACCCGATACCATGGCTATGGTCCATGCGTAATCGATGGAAAGCCTGCGAATCAGATATACCGTCAGGATAGTGATGGAAAACGCCGCGATCATGACCATCATCTCCCGATTGCCGATCATGGCGTCGATCATCATTCTCAGCTTGGCCATGGCCGCGTCCGCATCATCGCTCATCGTGCTGATCGTAGCGGCATTGTCCGTGACCGCCTGCAACAGGTAATGGACCGCCACCCCGCACCCTACCGAAATGATAGAGGCGGGCCCGCAGACCAGCCCCACCGCTATGGGAACCACGTAAGGGATATGGAGCGCAAAAAGCAGCGGTGTCAGCACTACCACCAGGGAATCTTTTAAGCTGAACCGGAAGAACAGCAGGAACATCAGCAGGTACATGCACAGCCCCGCCAGCGCCACTTCCACGGAGAGCGCGTACATATGGAGCAGGCTGAACAGCATCCCAAAGAAAACGATAGCCCCCGTCGGCAGGAAAGAGCACGTCAGCGCCACGATCAGCACAAGCGCCACATTGTCCAGCTGGCCCATATAGCTCATTCCGGAGTTCAAAGTCGAAAGTACCACAAACGCCAGGAGGAATTTTGCCAGCGGCAGGATAAACGTCTCGAACCTGCTGTAAAACAATTTGATTTTTTCCCTTATTTCTAGTAACTCGGTCATACTGATAATCTTGCCTTTCCGTGTCGCGGACACACTGAGCCGCACTTAGGGCGCAAACGCCCCCTTATTGCTGCTCATATAGAGCATTCAGCTTTTTTAAATTATGATAATACAGCTTCAGGCTGCTCTTCGCCTTGGCATACCGATAAGTGCTTATCACATAGGTCACGATCCCGTATCCCACCACGGTCACGCCGTAATAGATCAGCACATTCTTAGCAAACGCGATCAGATCCATCTGGTATAGGCCCTGCATAAACGTTTCAAAATTGTAGAAAACATACAGTGCAAACACAATAACAAAGGCGATCGACGAACAGATCACCGATTTCAGGATCTGAACGGCAATATAGTCGCTCCGGAAATAATTTCCGATCTTAACGTTGCGCTTCCCTTCCCCGCTTTCATAGGAAGCCATGTGTGTCATCAGTATGATGCGATCCTCATTTAACATATTTTTCTCCCGTCTCTTCCGCCATACAGCTTTCCCGGGCCCAGCCGCCTTTTACAGGAAGCGCATCTTCGCGCCGGGATTTTCCCCGCTGGTCTTGGGCTTCGGCGCGGCCGGTTCCGGATGATTCGTTTTCAGCACCTCGTTAAATCCCCTCGACATGCTGGATTTGCACTTCTCGCAGTATTTGCCGCTGCGGATCGGTTCCCCGCAGGATTCACAGGTCAAAACCATGGGCGAATCCTCTGTCACTTCCAGCCGGTCGTCCCTCAGCCACTGGCGGATCTGGTTGGGATCCACATCACAGGCTTCCGCCACCTCCGAGATCCCCACGCCGCGATGCTCACGGATGTATTCCTTTACTTCCTGGAATTTAGCTTCCATGCTCTCTTTGCAAACAGGACACACGGGCGCCCCTGAAATGTAATTAAAAATACGGCCACACACCCTGCAATTTCTGATATTCATAGTATCCCTCCATTTTCTGCGGCTAATGTACCCCCGCCAACAAACTTACTGCGTCTGTTATGACTCAGCCCCATTTACATCCAGCCCGTTCCACAGGCAAGCGCTATGAAGTAGACGCGTTCCACACCGGCCGCCCTCAAAACCCTGGCAGCCTCATCCACCGTCGCCCCGGTCGTGTATATGTCATCTACTATAAGAATCGTCTTTAATTTTACATCATTTGGCGCTATATTAAAAGCTTTTTTCAAATTATTTTGGCGTTCTTTTGAATTTAACCGTTTTAAGGGGATGGTATTCTTCACGCGGACCAGAAGGTCGGAGTATACCGGAAGGCCCATCCGGCCGCCAACAGCCCTCGCCAGCAGCTCCGCCTGATTATAGCCGCGGACTGCCAGGCGCCGGGGGTGAAGCGGAATAGGGACCATGCCTTCCGGTTTCGCTGCCCTGATAAAATCTCCCAGGAATTCCGCCATCTGCTCCCCGTAAAAATCCGCGTATTCCTGCCGCCCGCCGTATTTAAACCGGTAGATGGACCCGGCCGCGCTCCCGTATTCGTACAGGGACCGGCCGCGGATGTAGCCGTGCTTCCCGGGGCCGCAGCTCCCGCAATACTCCGCCTCCTCCGCCAGCTTTCTCCCGCACTGCATACACCAGGGCGCCGCCAGCGGCTTCAATTTACGCAGGCACTCCGGGCAGGCCCTTTCCCCCCAGGGCCTGACAATCCTGTCACAAACCGGACAATGCCGTGGATACAACAGCTGCACCGCCGTTTCCCCGGCCTTTTTAATACCGTTCGTTATTTTATTTTCCAATCATGGCTCCTTTCAGAAGCCTTCCCCGACATTCATAACCTCCTGTATCCTCTGCGCCAGCGCCGTGTAACGCCTGTTTTCGCTGACATTGTCTATCATGCCGCGCACTGTGTCGCTACTGCCCAGGATAGTGACACAGCTCTTCGCCCTTGTGATGGCGGTGTACAGCAGATTCCGGTTGAACAGCATCTTCGGGCCGGAAAGCAGCGGCAGGATCACCGCCGGATACTCGCTCCCCTGCGCTTTGTGGATGGTGACCGCGTAACAGAGTTCCAGCTCCTCCAGCATGGAAAAAGGATAAGACACACGGCGCTGTTCGTCATATTCCACCACCATCTGAGACACCGCGTCATTGATCTCCAGGATCCTCCCCATGTCGCCGTTAAAGACCCCCGTTCCCCGGTCTACCGGGATCCCGTAGCGGCTGACCACTTCCCATTCCAGCTGGTAATCGTTCTTCACCTGCATGACTTTGTCGCCCTCACGGTATACCGTATCTCCGCTTATATATTCCTTTTTCCCCGCGTCCGGCGGATTCAGGTACCTCTGCAGGATCCCGTTCAGCGTCTCGCAGCCCAAAGGCCCCTTCCTCATAGGTGTCAGCACCTGAATGTCGAAGGGCGTCGCTTTCACATACTTTGGCAGTTTCTCCTGGATCAGCTGGATCATATGCTTATATATGACATTTACGTCATTTCTTTCCAGGTGAAAGAAGTCCCTTGACTTATTGTCCAGCATTATCTGCTGCCCGCTATTGATCCGATGCGCATTGACAATAATGTCACTTTTTTCCGCCTGACGGAAAATCTTCCGGAGCGTGACCATAGGAAAGGCTCCGCTTTCGATCAGGTCCCGCAGCACCTGCCCCGGCCCTACGCTTGGCAGCTGGTCCACATCGCCCACCAGGATCAGCCTTGTTCCCGGCGTCACCGCCCGGAGAAGGGCTTGAAACAGCTGAATATCGACCATGGACATCTCATCAATAATGATCACATCCGCTTCCAGAGGGTTCTCCTCATTTCTCTCAAACCTCACCTTTCGGGAAGTTTCGTCGGACAAAGCGCTGTTCAGCTCCAGCATCCGATGAATGGTCCTGGCTTCAAAGCCGGTGGCCTCTGTCATGCGTTTCGCGGCCCTTCCGGTCGGCGCCGCCAGAAAAATGTCAAGCCCCGCTGCGTCAAAATACCGTATGATCATGTTGATGGTGGTAGTTTTTCCCGTGCCGGGGCCGCCGGAAAGAAGGAAGAGCCCGTTGCGGATGCTCCGGGTCACCGCTTCCAGCTGCAGCTGGTCCAGCTCCATATTCAGGCTTTCCGCCAGTTCCCTCAGACGTTTTTCCAGCGCTGCGTCCTGGGAGGGAAGATTTTCCGCCTCATCCATAGGGATGTTCAGCTCATACAGCATCCGCGCACAGTTCAGTTCCGCATAATAGTAGGAGGCGGCAAAGACACAATCCTTTTTCACCACCAGTTTCTTATCCATCACAAGATTGTCTATCTGAGGCTGAATGCTTTCCGTTTCTACATTCAACAGCGTATGCGCCCGCTCCAGAAGGACTTCCCTTGGCAGGTAACAATGTCCTTCCCCTACCGCCCCCGTCAGCGTGTAAAAAATGCCGCTGCGTATCCGGTAGTCCGAATCCATGTGTATACCGATCCTGGCGGCAAGCTCATCCGCCATCCGAAATCCTACGCCGCTCACATCTTCCGCGAGACGATACGGATTCTCCTTCAGTACGCTGTACAGCTCCATGCCATAGGTATCATATATTTTTACCGCCAGGGCATTGGAGATGCCATACTGCTGCAAATACACCATGGCATCCCGCAGTTCTCTTTTCTCCTCCATCTGAACGGCGATCTCCCGGGCCTTCCTTTCGCTGATCCCCTTAACCTCCGTCAGCCGCTCCGGTTCCTCCTCTATGATGCGAAAAGTATCGTCGCCGAATTTTTTCACGATCCGGGCCGCCAGCGCCGCTCCCACTCCCTTGACCGCCCCTGATCCAAGGTAGCGCTCCATGCTGACTTTGTCGCGGGGAGCCGTCACCTGGAACCCGCTGATCTTCAGCTGCCTTCCATACACAGGATGCTCTACAAATTCGCCCCTGGCAGTAATGTTTTCCCCCTGGCCCAATCCCCGGCACATCCCCACACAGGTAATCTCTTCGCCGTCGGATACCAGATTCATCACCGTATATCCATTTTCCGCATTCTGAAAGATGATATGATCCACATATCCGCTGACTGTTTCCATAGGCCCTCCCTGCGGCGCAACAGACAGATCTTTTGTTCCTGTCCCACTTGTATCTTCTCACACATTACAAAAGAAGGCCGCCGAATAACAGCCGCCTTTCTTTAGGAGCCAAATCCCCATTCCAAGTATGCCTTCTGTCACAACTGCGCCGTTCCGCCCACAGCTCCCTGGCTTTCGTCGGATACTTCCGCCTCTTCCTCTGCCGGAAGCAGGTCCGCAGGCCCATAGTTGCGCTTCATCTGCTCATAGAGCATCTGTGCCAGGCCCAGGCCGGTCTGTTCCGTCGTCTGCTCCGCCATGTTCTGTATAAACTGATCCTTATAAAAATCCATCATCGAGGAGGCATAATTGGACGTTCCCTCACTCTGAGGGATGGTCTTCATCATTCCCTTATAGAGCTGCTCTATGAAATAGGCTTCGAACTGCTTGCACGCATCCATCAGCTCATCGTCTGCAGCCTGGGAATAGTCGGTCTCCTTCAGCTTGTTCTGCAGCCTGCCTGCCGTCTGGTTGGCGGCGGAAGCGTATACATCGCTGTACATGGAAGTAATATCTGTCATGTCTACCATTGATCTTCCCTCCTGTATCTCTCACTTAACGGCGCAGGTTGTTTGCCTGCTGAAGCATCTCATCCGATGCCTGGATCGCCTTGGAGTTCATCTCATACGCGCGTTGAGCCACGATCATATTTACCATTTCGTCGGCCACCTCCACGTTAGAGCCCTCCAGGTATCCCTGCAGGATCTGGCTCCGCTCTACATTTGCATTGGTTGCCTCGTTGATGGGCTGGCCGCTGGCCGCGCTCTGCGCAAAGAGGCTGTCCGACATTTTTTCCAGGCCGTTGGGATTGTTAAACTGGAACACGCCGATGGTGACTCCCATGGGCTGGGGGTTGTTGTCCTCATCCGGGTAACAAAGCTCCCCGTCAACATTTACCGACACATTGCCCAGTATCAGGTCATCGTCCAGAATGATCGGATTCCCGGCGCTGTTCAGGACAGGCAGTCCATCCGAGTTCGTCAGCATATTGCCGTTGCTTCCCAGCGTGAAACCCAGGTTCCCGTTTCTGGTATAATAGGTATTGCCGTCTTCTCCCCGCACGGCAAAGAAGCCCTTCCCGTTGATATAAAAATCCGTGTCGCTCTCGGATGTGATCATCTTACCGGGAGTAAAGATAGATGAGATAGCGGAATTCCGCACACCCAGGCCCACCTGGGCGCCAACCGGCTTCTGCTCGCCGTTCGCCGTGGTAGTCCTCGTCTGCAGCGTCTGATATAATAGGGTCTTAAACTCACTCACCTGAGTCTTATAACCGGCTGTATTCACATTTGACAGGTTATTTGCGACGGTATCCAGATTCACCTGCTGCGCGATCATTCCCGTTGCCGCTGTCCATAAACTCCTAACCATATGTATCCTCTCCTTTTCCGCGATCCGTCAACCGCTTACTGAAGTCTTCCCAGCTGGGACACCGAGATCTCCAGCGAGCTGTCATAGGTCTGAATGATCTTCTGGTTGCTCTCGTAAGCCCTTGTGATGGCGATCAGATTTACCATCTCAGACACCACCTGCATATTCGCCATCTCCAGATAGCCGGAGTTGACTGTGGCATCCGCCTGGGTCACCACCGCCCCTTCCACCGGCCGGTAGTAAGTTTCCGCGTACTTCTCCAGATAATTGTAATCTTCAAAATCCGTGACCTGGATCCTTGCCACAGCCGTCCCGTTCTGATAGATCGTGCCGTCTCTCTCTATCCTCGAATCCGTCAGGGTATCTAGCTGAATACGCCGGTTCTGCGTGTCAAGCACATAATCGCCGTCCTCCGTCACCAGGTACCCCTCCCTGTTCAGGGTAAACTGTCCTGCCCGGGTATACATGGTGCTGGTCTCCCCCGCCTTGTTGGTAAATTCGATGGTAAAGAAGCCATCCCCGTCCAGCGCCAGGTCATAGGTATTTCCCGTGACCCGGAACGACCCCTGCGAGAAATCCGTATAATTCTCACCGATCTTTACGCCGGGATTGTTATATCCGATAGGCTGCGCAAGCTTCTTCCCCACGGACTCATCCTTGATCTTCAGGGCCAGCAGATCCCCAAAGGACTGGCTGGTTGACCCCTCCTTCTTAAATCCCACCGTATCGGCATTGGCCAGATTGTTTGTCAGGGTGTCCATCCTGTGCTGTTCGTTGATCATACCCGTATAAGCGGTGTAAAGTCCCTTTAACATCCCGTGCTCCTTCCTCTCCGGCCCGAGCCGGCGCTTTTTACGTCTGATCGTCCTGGTCACGCGTTGTCGCGATATCCGGACAAAAATTCTACATATTTCCCGGTTCCGATGGCAACCGCCGTCATGGGATCCTCGGCAGTCATCGTGTTGATACCCGTCTTGGCGGAGATCAGCTCTTCCAATCCTCTCAGCAGGCTTCCGCCTCCGGTAAGGACGATCCCCCGGTCCGCAATATCCGCCGCCAGCTCAGGAGGCGTTTTCTCCAGGACGCTGTGAATGGTCTCCACGATCTGGGCCGTGGTTTCTTTCAGCGCCTCCTCCGTCTCCTCGGAGGATACTTTGACAGTCTTCGGCAGACCTGTCACCAAATTGCGGCCCCTCACATCCATATAGTCCACTTCGGAGCGCCTGTACGCCGAACCGATCTTTATTTTCAGGTCCTCCGCTGTCCTCTCGCCGATCAGAAGGTTGTGCTTCTTCCTCATATAACGGACAATGGCTTCGTCAAAATCATCGCCCGCGATCTTGATAGAAGCGCTGACCACCGTTCCCCCCAGGGAAATCACGGCGATATCGGATGTGCCGCCCCCAATGTCCACGATCATGTTGCCGCAGGGCTTGGAAATATCGATACCGGCCCCGATAGCGGCCGCAATAGGCTCCTCGATAATGGAAACTTCCCTGGCTCCCGCCTGATAAGTGGCATCCTCCACCGCCTTTTTCTCTACTTCCGTGACGCCGCTGGGAACACACACCGCGATCCTGGGCTTACGAAACGTCCTCCGGCCCAGTGCTTTCTGGATAAAATACTTCATCATCTTCTCTGTGACGGTATAGTCGGAAATCACGCCCTGGCGCAGGGGCCTTACCGCCACAATATTGCCGGGCGTCCTGCCCAGCATCAGACGGGCGTCCTCGCCGATCGCCTTGATCTTATTGGTATCTCTATCGAAAGCAACAACAGAGGGCTCCTTGAGGACAACACCCTTTCCTCTGATGTATACTAAAATGCTGGCTGTACCCAAATCGATGCCTATATCTGTACACTGCATATTCCTGTTACCCCTTTCTGATGGATTCGGATAGTCTAACGCATAATTCTAGCCATACATGGTATATTATAACCGAAATACTTCCATTTTCATAGGGGGTTTTGAAAAAAAATATCAGCGGGCGGAACGGATATAAATTTCCGTAAATATAAGCACGGAGAAAAGAACGGTTCCATCCGCTCCTTTCTCCGCATCCATGCCCTTTGTAAATAATATATCGGCAGACCTGCCGGAAATCTTTAGGCTTCACTCAGAACTTTTTACCGGCCGCACAGCGCCCGGATCCCGCCTCTGGCTGTCTCGCTCCAGCATCTTCCTGATATACAGGCCCGTGTAGGACTTCTTGTTTTCAGCCACTTCCTCCGGCGTACCCTTTGCGATCACCGTTCCGCCGCCATCGCCGCCCTCCGGCCCGATATCAAGAATGTAGTCCGCCGTCTTGATCACGTCCAGATTGTGCTCGATGACCACCACCGTGTTCCCGCCGTCCGCCAGCCTGTGCAGGATCTCCACCAGCTTGTGCACATCCGCAAAATGCAGCCCTGTAGTCGGCTCATCCAGGATATAGATGGTTTTTCCCGTGCTCCGCCGGGAGAGCTCTGTTGCAAGCTTGATCCGCTGGGCCTCTCCGCCGGACAGGGTGGTGGAAGGCTGCCCCAGCTTTACATAAGACAGGCCCACATCGTAAAGCGTCTCTATCTTCCGGCGGATAGCAGGCAGATTTTCAAAAAAAGCATACGCCTCTTCCACCGTCATATCCAACACATCATAAATACTCTTCCCCTTGTACTTTACGTCCAGGGTCTCCCGGTTATAGCGCTTGCCGCCACAGACCTCACAGGGCACATACACATCGGGAAGGAAGTGCATCTCGATCTTTATGATGCCGTCGCCGCCGCAGGCTTCGCAGCGCCCCCCTTTCACATTAAAGCTGAACCTTCCCTTGCCGTATCCCCTTGCCTTTGCGTCCGCCGTGGAGGCGAAA
The DNA here is from genome assembly GCA_947588705.1 of uncultured Acetatifactor sp. GTDB lineage: Bacteria > Bacillota > Clostridia > Lachnospirales > Lachnospiraceae > Acetatifactor. The sequence goes on from CANPYT010000002.1 coordinate 44,936, forward strand.
AGATCCCGGATCTGGTCGAACACGCCCGTATAAGTAGCGGGATTTGACCGGGGTGTGCGCCCGATCGGCGACTGGTCGATGGCGATCACCTTGTCCAGCTGTTCCAGGCCGTTTATATCCCTGTGCTTTCCGGGTATGCACCGCGCCCGGTTCAGGTCCCTGGCCAGACGCTTATACAAGATCTCATTGACCAGCGAACTCTTTCCGGAACCGGACACGCCGGTCACACAGGTCATGACCCCAAGCGGAAACGCCACGTCTATATTTTTAAGGTTATTCTCCCGGGCGCCCAGCACCTTGATCCATCCCGTGGGCACCCTGCGCTCTTTCGGCACGGGGATCCCCTTTTTGCCGCTGAGGTACTGGCCCGTGACGGACTCCGGCACCTTCATGATCTCCTCCGCCGTACCGCAGGCCACCACTTCCCCGCCGTGGGAACCGGCGCCGGGGCCGATATCCACCACATAATCCGCCGCCAACATCGTGTCCTCGTCGTGCTCTACGACGATCAGCGTATTGCCCAGGTCCCGCAGGCTTTTCAACGTATTTAAAAGCTTATCGTTATCCCGCTGGTGCAGGCCGATGCTGGGCTCATCCAGGATATAACAGACGCCCACCAGGCCGGAGCCGATCTGGGTCGCCAGGCGGATCCGCTGTGCCTCCCCGCCGGAAAGCGTACCCGTAGCCCTGGCAAGGGACAGGTACTCCAGCCCCACGTCAACCAGGAATCCCACCCTTGCGTCGATTTCCTTCAGGATCTGTTTCCCGATCAGCTGCTGCTGGCTGGTCAGCTCCATAGACTTTAAAAATTCGCTCAGGGCGCCGATGGACATGGATGTGATCTCATAAATATTTTTATCACATACCGTCACCGCCAGAGATTCCTTTTTCAAACGCCTTCCGCCGCATTCCTTACAGGGTGTGATCCGCATGAAGGTCTCATACTCCTGCTTCATCGTGTCTGAAAAGGTCTCTTTATACTTCCGCTCCACGTTGCGTATCAGGCCCTCGAAAGCCACGGGATACACCCCGCGTCCGCGCTGGCCCTGGTAATGCACCTCCACTTCCCTGCCCTCCGTGCCGTGCAGGAGGATCTTTTTTATCTTTTCCGGATATTTCTCAAAAGGCGTATCCAGGTCAAAATGATATTCCTTGCAGAGCGCCCGGAGAACAGCGTTGGTAAAGCTGGACTTGTCCGTGCAGGACTGCCAGCCTGTGACCGTGATCGCCCCCTCGTTGATGCTCAGGCTCTTGTCCGGGATCATCAGATCCTCGTCAAACTCCATCTTATAGCCCAGGCCAAAACAGACCGGGCAGGCCCCGAAAGGATTGTTAAAGGAGAAGCTGCGCGGCTCGATCTCACTGACCCCAATGCCGCAGTCCGGGCAGGAAAAGCTCTGGCTGAAAGTCAAAGGCTCCCCGTCGATCACATCTACCACCAAAAGGCCCTCCGCCAGTTCCAGCACATTTTCAATGGAATCCGCCAGCCTCCGCTCAATGCCAGCCTTTACCACAAGGCGGTCCACCACGATATCAATATTGTGTTTCACATTCTTGTCCAGGGAGATCTCTTCCGTCAGCTCGTATAGGCTGCCATCCACCCGAACGCGGACATAACCTCCCTTTTTTGCGCGTTCCAATACTTTCGCATGTTCACCCTTGCGGCCTCTGACTACAGGGGCGAGCAGTTGGATCCTTGTTCCCTCCCGCAGCGCCATGATCTGATCCACCATCTGGTCCACGGTCTGCCTCGCGATCTCCCGGCCGCATTTCGGACAGTGCGGTATTCCGATCCTGGCATAGAGAAGCCTGAAATAGTCGTAGATCTCCGTCACCGTTCCCACAGTGGAGCGGGGATTCCGGTTGGTAGACTTCTGATCGATGGATATGGCCGGGGAAAGCCCTTCTATCTTTTCCACATTCGGTTTCTCCATCTGCCCCAAAAACATGCGGGCATAGGAGGATAGGGATTCCATATACCGCCTCTGTCCTTCCGCATAAATGGTATCGAAAGCCAGGGAGGACTTTCCGGAACCTGACATTCCTGTCAGAACCACCAGTTCGTTTCGGGGAATATCCACATCTATATTCTTCAGATTATGTTCCCGCGCACCGCGGATCCGGATGTACTCTCTTGGCCTCATCTTCTTTGCTTCTTCCATGACTGTATTCTCCTTCTGAGGGCATTCCTGTGACAGCTGCAGCACTGCCTGCCTTCTCAATCCTTGTCCATATCGCGCAGCTTTTCCTTTAGCTCGATCATCTTGTCCCTCAACTCTGCCGCCGCCTCAAAATTCAGGTCGGCCGCCGCCCGCTGCATCTTTTTCTGCACCTCCGCGATCAGCTTCTCCAGCTCCCTGCGGCTCATGGATTCCGGATCCTTCTCAAACTGCATCTCTTCTTTTGCTATAACCTTTGAAATGCTGATAAGGTCCCTGACCGCTTTTCGGATAGTCTGGGGGGTGATGCCGTGCTCCTCGTTGTATTTCATCTGGATCTCCCGGCGGCGGTTTGTCTCTTCCAGGGCGATCCGCATGGAGTCGGTGATCACGTCGGCATACATGATCACATGGCCATCCGCGTTTCTGGCAGCGCGGCCGATCGTCTGGATCAGGGAAGTGCTGCTTCTCAAGAACCCCTCCTTATCCGCGTCCAGGATCGCAACCAGGGAAATTTCCGGAATATCAAGGCCCTCCCGCAGCAGGTTGATCCCCACCAGCACATCAAACACATCCAGCCGCATATCCCGGATGATCTCCGCCCGCTCCAGCGTGTCGATGTCCGAGTGAAGGTATTTCACCCGAATGCCAACTTCTTTCATATAGTCTGTCAGGTCTTCCGCCATCCGCTTGGTGAGCGTGGTCACCAGGACCTTGTTATGCTTCTCCGTCTCTTTGTTCACAGCGGCGATCAGGTCATCGATCTGGCCCTCCACCGGCCGCACATCCACTTCCGGGTCAAGCAGGCCCGTGGGCCGTATGATCTGCTCTGTCCGCAAAAGCTCATGCTCCGCCTCATAGTCGGAGGGCGTGGCGGAGACAAACAGCATCTGGTCGATATGGGCCTCAAACTCCTGGAAATTCAGGGGCCGGTTATCCAGCGCCGAGGGCAGCCGAAAGCCATAATCCACCAGAGTGGTCTTCCGGGAGCGATCCCCGGCATACATGCCTCGGATCTGGGGGATCGTCATGTGGGACTCGTCGATAATGATCAGGAAATCGTCGGGAAAGAAATCCATGAGCGTCATCGGCGGCGCTCCCGGCGGCATTCCGTTCAGATGCCGGGAATAGTTCTCTATTCCGGAACAGAACCCAGTCTCCCGCAGCATCTCCACGTCAAAATTCGTCCGCTCCGCGATACGCTGGGCCTCGATAAGCTTGTCCTCCCCCTTGAAAAAACGTACCCGTTCCTCCATCTCCTTTTCGATATTATCACAGGCGGCTTTGATCTTCTCCTGGGAGACTACGTAATGGGAGGCGGGAAAGATCGCCACATGATTCAACGCCGCATGGATCTTGCCGGAAAGCGGCTCCACCTCCGTGATCCTGTCGATCTCATCGCCGAAAAACTCGATCCTGATAAAATACTCTCCTCCCTGGGCCGGGTATACTTCCACCACGTCCCCGTGGACCCGAAAGCATCCCCTCTGCATGTCCATTTCGTTCCGGGTGTATTGAATATCCACCAGTTCCCGCAGCACCTGATCCCGGTCCTTGACCATGCCGGGGCGCAGGGAAACTACCATATCCTGGTATTCGTCAGGACTTCCAAGGCCATAGATGCAGGACACGCTGGCCACCACGACCACATCCCGCCGCTCAGTCAGGGAGGCGGTGGCGGACAGCCGCAGCTTATCGATCTCGTCATTGATAGCGGAGTCCTTGGCGATATAAGTATCCGAGGAAGGAACATACGCCTCCGGCTGATAATAATCATAGTAGCTCACGAAATATTCCACCGCGTTTTCCGGGAAAAATTCCTTGAACTCCCCGTATAACTGGCCCGCCAGCGTCTTGTTATGGGCGATAACAAGGGTGGGCTTGTTCAATGCCTGGATCACATTGGCCATGGTAAAGGTCTTGCCGGAGCCGGTGACGCCAAGAAGCGTCTGGAACTGGTTTCCCTGGCGGAAACCGTTCACCAGGTCCGCGATCGCCTGAGGCTGGTCTCCGGTAGGCTGATATTCGGAATGTAATACAAAATGATCCACGACAGTCCCTCCTCCCTGTACGGGTATTCTATCCCACAGTATAACAGAATATCAAGAAAAAGTACAGAACAAAATCGAACTTTTGTTCTGTACTCCCCTTGATATTGTAACAGTTCAGCCGGGCAAAACTACTCTCCCATCAGCCCCTTCAGCACTTCCTTCGCCTTCTCCAGCTGGTTATCCGGGTGTTCTTCACTTCCATAATACGCCTCTCCGTCAAAGGGGCATTGTACATCCGGCTCGATACCGATGCCGTGAATGTTGTTGCCGTTCGGAGTATAATAGGCGCTTATGGTGATCTTGATGGCCGAACCGTCCCGGAAAGGAATGACCTGCTGCACGATGCCCTTTCCAAAGGTAGTGGTTCCCACCAGAGTACCGATGCCGTAATCCTTGATGGCCCCCGCCATGATCTCGGCCGCGCTGGCGGAATTTCCGTCCACCAGGACCACCAGCGGCACTTCCAGTTCCCGGGAGCCGTCACATGTGTGCTCCTCCCGGTGCCCGTACTTATCCTCCGTATATACCACCATTCCCTTCGGAAGGATCATACGGCACATCTCCACCACGGCGTCCAGGCTTCCCCCTGGATTTCCCCGCAGATCGATGATCAGCCCTTTCATATCCGATCCCCTTGCCACAGCCAGCGCTTCGGCAAACTGATCCACAGACACATCGTCAAACTCCACGATTTCCACATATGCCATACCGTCTTCCATCATAGTCAATGTCACGGTAGGAGTCTCCACCCGGGCCCGGGTCAGCGTAAATTCCAGAAAATCGTCTTCACCATCGCGGACGATCTTGAGCACTACCTCCGTGCCCTCCGGCCCTTTGATCCGGCTTACGGCCTCGTCAAGAGACATTCCTGCGACCGATACGCCGTCCACCTCATAGATCAGGTCGTTGGACCGCAGTCCCGCGCTCTCCGCCGGCGCCCCGGACATCACATCCGTGATCAGGGGAAGGCCGGTCGCCGTATCCTGCCTCATATAAGCCCCGATGCCATAATAAGTCCCCTCCGTCTGCTGCAGGAAGGAATCCAGTTCTTCTTTGGAGTAATACACGGAATAAGGATCTCCAAGGGCATCCATCAGCCCTCTGTAAATACCTGTCTGAAGCTCCTCATCGCTGACCTCTTCCAGATAATAGTATTTGTCAATGGTGTCTACAAGCATCTGGAGCTTCGAGACCAGCGTCTCGTTCACAGGCGAATCTTCCGCAAGCACCGGCTGGTCCTGACGTTCCATCACCGCCTGGAGGCCAAAACCCAGATACGCAATAGCCACGACCAAAAGCGTCAGCCCGATCCCTGCGATCAGCCCAACCAAAAACAGCCCTTTGCCGCTTCCCTTTTCCCCTTTCTGAGGACCGGCTGCCGCCGTATTCTCAGGTACCGCCTCCTGGCCCGTGTAATCAAAATATACTTTGTTCTCGTCCATCTGACTCCTCATTTCCGCGCTTATGCGCCAGATATTCGCCGTTTCCGTTATTCACTCAGATAATTCCAGGGAGATGTATACTGACCGTTCAGCCGCACACTGAAATGAAGGTGGTTTCCCGTTGAACGTCCTGTACTTCCCACACCGGCAATGGTTTCTCCCCTGACAACAATATCCCCCTCCTCAACATACAGCTGCGAAGCATGCATATAAATAGTGTAAAGGCCGCTTCCGTGGTCAATCATAACGTAATTCCCCATGGTTGCGCTGTAAGTGGCCGCCACTACTTTCCCGTCATACGCGGCATAGATAGCGGTTCCCTTCGGGGCCGCAAAATCCACGCCATTGTGAAACTGTTCCACCCCCAGGGTAGGATGTATCCTCATTCCGTACTCGTCGGAGACCCTGGTGTACGATGCCAGCGGGAACTTAAAGATACCGCCGTCATATTTCAAAACAGAGCCGTTGTCAGCGAGGATCCGCTTTTTTTCCTCGGCGATCGCCGCCTCCAGCGAGGAAATCTCCTCTTCCTGCGCCTGAATCTCTTCCTCCAGCTCCCGGATCGCCTGTTCTTTATTGTTGATATCCGACTCGTAATTGCGGATGTCACGGTTCTTCTGGTCGATCAGATCTTCCAAGTTCTTCTGTTCTGTCTCCACATTCACTTTTGTCTGGTCTAATACCTCTTTCTCCAGCTCAAGCTGCTGCATACAGAGTTCCACATACTCCCGGGTCACCTTATAGTCCTGCCACAGCTTGCTCTCATAGGAGACCACTTTTTCCACATAGTCCGCACGGTTCAAGAAATCGCTTAAACTGGCGGATGCCAGCAGGATCTCTATGACCTGAGGCGTTCCCTGCTCATACGCGAACCGGATGTAACGCATCAGGGATTCCATCTGGGCATCCTCCCGGGTCTGGGCCGCCTCAAGCTCCCCCTGTGTCCGGGCGATATCGCTCTCCTTTTCTTCGATCTGAATATTCAGATCCGCTATGTTTTCCTCAATCTCCGCCAGGTCCGCATCCAGCTCTGACACATAATTCTTCAGATTTGACCGCTTGGATTCCAGATCCTGCTTCATCTTCTGCAGGTCCGAGAGGCCGCTCTGCAGATTTTCCTTATCTTTCTTCACCTGCGCGATCTGGTCTTCTTTCTCCCGGATGCTTTCTGATGTGATGGAGGACATAGAGGCGGCTTCCGCCCTCCGCGGCGCTGTCCCTGTTAAAATAATAACACAAAGCAGCAGACTGAGCACACAGCAAATTCTGGTTTTTTTCTTCATGATCTTACCTATGTTTTATACCTGCAAGTGCTTCCTCACTGTCGAGACGCTTCCCATAAAGCCAATTCCCACGCCGAGCAAAATCGACACTGGTGTCAGTATGTTAAAGATCTCCTCCACCGGCAGGAAATTCAGGAAGCCGCTCAGTACGGTAAATCTTTCAACAATATATGTCAGGGCATAATTGTATATACTGTATATGATCCAAAGCGGGATCGCGGCGCCCATAAGCCCGATCAGCATACCTTCCAGCACAAAGGGAGCCCTGACAAAAAAGTCCGTGGCGCCGATATATTTCATGATATTGATCTCCTCTGACCGCACCGAGATCCCGATAGCTACCGTGTTGCTGATCAGGAAGATGCTCACTGCCAGAAGGATCAGGATGATCCCCAGCGACACATAGGCGATCAGCAGGTTTGCGCCGCTGAGCATGTCCGCGGTAACGGCGGAATACCTGACCTCCCGCACCTCCGGGATGGATTCCAGCCAGGTCACAAGGGCGCTTTGCCGGGATACGTCGCTCAGATAAACCTCATAGCTGTTATCTCCCGCCAGGGGATTCTCCGGGAACCCCACCGCGTACTGCTCACCGTACCATTCCTCCGCGAATGTCTGCCAGGCTTCGTCGTCAGAGACAAAGACAACCTTTGACACTTCCGAGCGCCGGGCGATCATCTGGCCGATCTCCTCCAGCCGCGCGTCTCCGGCGATCTGCTCCGGCGTGTGCCCCTCGGTGCATCCATCCCCCAGCGGCCCCTCCTCGTAATGAAAGAATACGGTGAGGGACACGCCCTCCTCCACCTTCATAACGATACTCTGAAAGTTTGCGACGATGGCATAAAAAAGGCCGAACAAAAACAGGCAGGCGGATATGGTGGCGATAGACGCCAGGGAATACCACTTATTGCGGAAGATATTGGCAAAACCCTGCTTAATCGTATAAAGCAGCGTACTAATCTTCATCGATGTACTCTCCTCCCTCTTCGTCGCTGACGATCACACCTCTCTTCATGGTGACCACCCGCTTGTGCATCGCGTTGACGATCTCTCTGTTATGAGTGACCACGACCACGGTAGTTCCGCTCTCATTGATCTCTTCCAGCAGACGCATGATCTCCCATGAGTTCCTGGGGTCCAGGTTGCCGGTAGGCTCGTCCGCCAGAAGGATGGCGGGATTGTTGATCAATGCCCGCGCCATGGCCACGCGCTGCTGCTCACCGCCGGAAAGCTCCTTGGTCTTCGCCTTGTACTTTCCCGCCAGGCCCACTGTAGCCAGGATGGTGGGAACGTTCCTGCGTATCTCCGCGTTGGGCGTCTCTACGATCCTCTGGGCGAAGGCCACGTTCTCATACACGTTTCTGTCGTTCAGCAGGCGGAAATCCTGAAAGACTACGCCGATGTTCCTGCGAAATTTCGGCACCTGGTTGTGCTTCAGCTTCGCCAGGTCGTTTCCCATAACATAAACGCTGCCGCTGGAAGCGGTAAGCTCCCGCAGCAGAAGTTTTATCATGGTGGACTTGCCGGAACCGGTCTCCCCTACAATAAATACAAACTCTCCCCTTCCGATACTAAGCGTGACACCGTTCAGGGCGGGGGCGGCGGCAGAATAAGCTTTCGTCACGTTGTCCAGGTAAATAACGCCCTTTTCCTCAATAAGCTGCTCCCTCTTTCTTCTCAGCAGTTCCTTGTTTGCCATCAGTATTCCTCCAAACAGACGATTGGTCGCCTCAATAATCCGTACTCTCCATATATTTCATGTATTTTACCACCATCAGCGCAATTTTGAACGTGATCGCATCTTCAAAGACCCTCAGGTCCAGCCCGGTGCTCTTTTGAAGCTTATCCAACCGATACACCAGGGTATTTCTATGTATAAACAGCTGCCTGGAAGTCTCGGACACATTCAGGCTGTTCTCAAAAAACTTGTGGATCGTGCTCAATGTCTCCTCGTCAAAATCGTCGGGGCTCTTTCCTCCAAAAATTTCTCTGATGAACATCTTGCAGAGGGGGATCGGCAGCTGATAGATCAGGCGCCCAATGCCAAGCTCGCTGTACGCCACGATATCACGCTCGTCAAAGAAGATCTTTCCCACATCAAGGGCCATCTTTGCTTCCTTGTAAGAACGGCTGACCTCCTTGAGCTCCTGGACCACCGTGCCGTAGGCGATGCGGATGTCGCTGATGTTTTCCTTCTGCAGGAAACCGGCCAGCCCCTGGGCCATCCTTTCGATCTCTCTGGGCATGTCCGGCTCTACCAGTTCCTTCACCACGATCACATTGTTTTCATCCACTGCGGTGACAATATCCTTGCCGTTACTGCCAAGGTGGGCCCGGGTCAGCTCCAGGGCGTTGTTGTCGCGCCCGTTTCCCGATTCCACGATGATGACCACACGCGGAACGTCCGTCTGGATGTGGAGCTTCTTGGAACGCCCGTAAATATCCACCAGCAGCAGATTGTCCAAAAGAAGGTTCTTTATAAAATTATCCTTGTCAAAGCGCTCCTTATAGGCCACCAGCAGATTCTGGATCTGGAATGCGGCCATTTTTCCTACCATATATACATCTTCCCCGGTGCCCCCGGCTACCAGCACATATTCCAGCTGCTGATCGTCAAAGACCTTGAAATACTGATACCCCTGTATTTCCTGAGAATCTGCCGGTGACGCGGCAAAATCCACTGCGGCTTTGGAACTGTATCCCATGTCAGCGGTGGACGCGACTTCCTTTCCGTCCACGTCCATAACGCATAGTTCTACTCTGGCAATACTCTTCAGGCCGTCAATGGTGTTCTGCAAGATCTGATTTGAAATCATAACCCCCACTCCTTTGCCCTTCTCAAATCACAGATGTACAAATGTTCCCATGCCATATGTTCTATATGGCGTACATTATAATACAAATGTACAAAAAACAAGGGAAAAAAGCAATAGGGATTTATGGAAAATCACAAAAAAACTGCCTGATATCGTTATGTCAGGCAGTTTTCAGAGTCAATTTCCCAAATTTACACCCACATATCAAAGTTGGAACCTACGCTAGGATTCACGCTGCGCTCCATCGCCGCCGAATCGATCATCTCCACCATACCGGCTCCCAAGGCTTCGTTGGTATCCATCGCCTTGCTCAACACCGCCACTCCCACTTTAGACTGAAGGGAAACATTTGACAGTGCTGTGGAAACTCCTGCTATATCCATTTTTCATTCCCCCTTTTCGCTGGCCGCCGTTTCATCAGCTTTCCTTTCTCTCTTATTCTACCACATCCACGTCTGTTTTTCCATAACCTTCTTCCTGTTTTTGTTTTTTTAACAATTTATCATCATTCCGTTTGTTTTTAATTGTCATTCAGGTCTGCCCGTCCCTGTCCGCCGGATAACTTTGTCTCCGATCTGGATCCTTCCCTCTTTCAACAGCCTTCCCACCGCCCGCTTAAACTCATTTTTGCTCATGCCGGTCTCATGCCGGATCACTTCCGGCGCCGCTTTATCATTGAAAGGCAGCGCCCCCTCATAACTGTCAAGCAGTTTCAAGATCGTCTCCACATCCCGGTCTATCTGCAGATATGCCTTTTCGCGGATGCTCAGGTTCAGCCTTCCGTCCTCCAGCACCTTGGTCACCCTTGCCGTTATATCCCTGCCGAGCTCCACCTTCCCGTACAGTTCTCTTGCGGGGATCAACGCGGAATACCGATTGTCCACCGCCACAAAAGCGCCATAGTTATCGCTAAGCTCATATACCCGTCCGGTGACCTGATCCCCTGCCTGATATGGGCTGTCGCTCTTCAGATTTTTATATACATTCATGGTGGCGCAGAGACGGTCGCTCTTGTCCACATACAGGGAGACCAGCACTTTCTGCCCCTGTTCCACCCTGCCCCTCTGCTGCCGGAACGGCAGGAACAGATCCTTTTCCAGCCCCCAGTCCAGGAATGCGCCGATGGATCCGATCTGCGCCACTGTCAGTTCCGCGACGTCTCCCATCTGAAGCAAAGGCTCCCTTACGGTGGCAGTCATCCGATCCTGGGAATCCCGATAGATAAACACCCGGATCTTATCCCCTATTTTGCTGTCCTGGGGAACCTGCTTCCGCGGAAGGAGCACACGCTCTTCCTTTTCCTGGCCACAGGCCAGATACACCCCGAAATCCACTATCTTCACAATCTCCAGTTCCTGTGTTTCCCCCAGCCGTATCATAACCTCTCCCGTCAAACCGATCTCTCCCCCGAAAATTCCACGACCGCATAAGGCGCTCCCGCCGGATCTTTCAGGGAGACCACTACCTTTTCTTCCTCTTCCGCCACATAGGGCTGCAGGATATCATCCAAAAATGCCTGCTTTTTATACTCCGCCCTCAACTGCTTTACAGCGACGCCCTCCGGCAGGAAATCCATGGCCATATCCACAAATTGTTGATTGTTTACATGATGGTTGGTATCCAGATGGTGCTTTTTCACTGTGATAGGCTCCCGGTCCTCACCGCCGCCGGGAATCACGATCTTCCGGGGCGCATACTCCATCTCCAGCCTCGGGCCGATCCCATACGTCTCTGCCATTCCCTCCGGTATGCTGCTGGGCTTTCCCTTCCCTGTGTCCAGAAGGCTCCACAATGTATTGGCCTTGGCTACATATCCGCCCTTCTCGTCCAGCATCCAGAAATTCCGATATCCGAGAAATCCCCTCAGATCATATGGCTGGGTGCCGATGGTCACCCTTTCCCCAAGCTCCGGATACCGCTCCACGACGATCTGCCAGGAGGACAAGACCCAGACCAGGCTGCGCTCCTTCAGATAAGCGATCCCCAACCCCACATCTTCCGCGTGGAAAGTGGAGCAGTCCTGAAAATAATTGATAAGAGACGCCAGGGTAAGTTTTCCCTCACTGTCCGTCTCACTGTACCGTATCCTGCTGTCAAAAGTATACATTTCCTTTTCCTCTCATCCCGTCATGAAAGCAGCTGCAAAAGAATGACAATGATCCAGAAAATGCAGAATAAAAGCATCCCCACGTTCAGGATCACTGTGCGGAACCGCTTCCCCCGGGGCAGTTGTACCTGGCCCGGCGCAAAGGTAACGCGCTTCATGGCAAGCGCTACGATCAGCAGCACCAGCCCCGTTATCACCACGCCGGCCACACAGAAGAAATAGATCACCAAGAAGCTCATGGCAAGCAGGTGTTCCGTGTAAAATGCCGTGATCGCCGCGGGATCGCCTGACTGTGATATCCTCTCCAGCTCCCCGATGTCGATTCCGTCCATCACCAGCGAACCGGCTATCGTTCCCATAAAATTTACGATCATGTGGATACCGATAGTCACTTTTATGTTTCCGGTCTTTGCATACAAAAACGCAAGGAACGCGCCCAGGCTGAAAGCGTAGACAAACTGGTTCAGGTTTCCGTGGAACAGGCCGAACATCAGGCCGGACAGAAGCACCGACACTCCCTGTCCATACCGTATAGTCCTGTCTACAAGCAGCTTCCGGAATGTATACTCTTCTATAATAGGCGCACAGAGCACTGTAAAGACAAACAGCAGCGGTAGATTAATAGAGTCCACTATTTCAAGCATCCGATTATCTACTTCCGATCCCTTGAAGGCCCCAATGACAAACGTTATGACCAACCCTACCACATTGGAAAGGATCATAAGCGCGTAACTTATAAAAGCGGCCTGCACAAAATGCCCCGCCTTCATAGGGTGCTGTTCCACCTCTTCCGCCGGCACCCGCCTGACCAGCAGAACCAGCAGCGGGATCCCGATCACATACATAACGCCCTGTCCTAAGATCAGGCTGATATTGGGATCCGCCAGCCACTCCGGCTTCAGGAGCTGTACCACCCCGCTCACAAGAGCCTGCATCCCGTAGATGATCAGCACTCCCAGGAAATACATCAAGCCCAGCCTGGAAAAATGTTTTCTGGCTGCCTTTAGATCCTGTACTTCGTCCTTTTCTTCCATTATCGTCACCTCTTTATCCTATGCCCCAAATCACATCGTCCGGCGAGCGCTTCTTCGTCTCACGCAAGCATAGTTTATCACAGATCCCGCCATTTGTATATAAAAAGCCATAATAAAAAAATCCATAAAGTAACCGTTCAGCCCGCGCCATTCGCAAAGCCGCGCTTACGCGCTTTTCGTCGCTCCGCGACTTCCTTTGCTCATAAAAAGGCGCTCCCTCAGCCGCCAGACATGATGGAAAATTCGTGCAAGCACGATTTTCCATCAAATCAGGCGGCTGGCTGAACTGTTACTCCATAAAAGTAACCGTTCAGTCTGGGGAGGGAGCATCGGCGGCGCCGGAGGGCGCCTGCGGGAATGGCAGCGGAATACCGAAAAAAAGCAGGAGACCTCTCTCCTGCTCCCAAGCAGGGCTACAAGGATTCGAACCTTGAAATGACGGAGTCAGAGTCCGTTGCCTTACCGTTTGGCGATAGCCCTATTTGCGTTACCTGATGTATTATACATGAAGTATTCCCACTTTGCAATACCCAAATACAAAAAAATCAAAAAACTTGTAAACTTGTAAACTTGTAACAATCAGGCCGGGAGCGGGTCTTTTCGCCCCCGGCCCTTTTGCTGTCCTCATAAAACGCCCGGCTTACACCTCAAAGATCAGATCCCCATAGGTAGGGAATGGCCATACTTCCTTGTCTACCAGCATTTCCAGAGCGTCGCAGGGCGCCCTCAGCGCATCCATCGCCACGCGTACCTGGTCTTTGTAGAAAAAGGCAAGCTCTTTCTGATTCTCGATCGATACCGCCTTCTCCTCTTTTTCCTCCAGGTCAATAAGCGCTTTCTTTGCCTCGGCAAGCTTTGCGGATACCTCGTTCAACAGCCCCGCCTGGACGCTGGCGTCAGCTCCCGCTTCCTTCACGGCGATCACCGTATCGGCAAGGCTTCTGGTATAGCGGACCACAGCGGGAAGGATCTGTTTCTTTGCCATATCGATCATGGTCAGCGCCTCGATATTGATGGTCTTTGAGTAGGTTTCATAGAGAATCTCCTCGCGGGATTCCAGCTCGACCCTTGTGAAAATCCCAAATTTCTCAAACAGCCGGATCGCCTTGTCCGTGGTAAGGGTCGATGACGCCTCCACCATGGATTTGATATTGGGAAGGCCGCGCCTTTCCGCTTCCGCCACCCACTCATCGGAATAGCCGTCGCCGTTAAAGATGATCCTCTGGTGCTCGGTCATGTACTTCTTGATCAGGTCATGCACCGCCACATCGAAATCATCCGCTTTCTCCAGGATATCCGCCGCCTCGCAGAACGCCTCCGCAACGATCGCGTTCAGGATGGTATTAGGGCTCGCGATGGAATCGGCGCTTCCCACCATTCGGAACTCAAACTTATTTCCTGTGAATGCAAAAGGCGACGTCCTGTTCCTATCGGTCGCATCCTTGTCAAGGTCAGGCAGCGTTGACACACCTGTCAAAAGCTTTCCGCCCTGAATGGAATGTGCCGCCTCGCCGGTTTCCACCAGCTGTCTCACCACATCCTCCAGCTGCTCGCCAAGGAACATGGAGATGATGGCGGGAGGCGCCTCGTTGGCGCCCAGCCTGTGGTCGTTTCCCACATCGGAAGCGCTTTGGCGGAGCAGATCCGCATGGGTGTCTACCGCCTTCATGATGCAGGCCAGAACCAGAAGGAACTGGATGTTCTCGTTGGGCGTATCGCCGGGATCCAGCAGGTTTACGCCGTTGTCGGTACCTAACGACCAGTTATTGTGCTTGCCGGAGCCGTTCACGCCCGCGAAAGGCTTCTCGTGGAGCAGGCAGGTCAGTCCATGGCGTCCCGCCACCTTTTTCATGGTCTCCATCACCAGCTGGTTATGGTCAACCGCAATATTTGCCGTCTCGTAAATAGGGGCCAGCTCATGCTGTGCGGGCGCCACCTCATTGTGCTGGGTCTTTGCGGTCACCCCAAGCTTCCACAATTCTATGTTCAGGTCTTTCATGTACGCGCCGATCCGCTCACGGATCGTTCCAAAATAGTGATCCTCCAGCTCCTGACCCTTGGGCGCGGGTGCGCCAAACAGGGTACGGCCTGCAAAGATCAGGTCTTCGCGCTTTAGGTATTTCTCCCTGTCCACAAGGAAATACTCCTGCTCAGGCCCCACGCTGGCCACCACCTTGGTCGCCTCCGTGTTGCCGAACAGCCGGACGATCCTCAGCGCCTGCTGGCTGATCGCCTCCATGGAGCGAAGCAGCGGCGTTTTCTTGTCAAGGGCTTCGCCGGTGTAGGAACAGAACGCGGTGGGAATACAGAGGATCACGCCGGTGGCGTCCTCCTTCAAAAATGCGGGGGATGTGATATCCCAAGCGGTATAGCCCCTTGCCTCAAAGGTAGCGCGCAGGCCGCCGGAAGGGAAAGAAGAAGCGTCGGGCTCTCCCTTGATCAGCTCCTTGCCGGAGAACTCCATGATCATCTTCCCTTCGGAATCAGGGTGGGTCACAAATGCGTCATGCTTCTCGGCCGTGATCCCGGTCAGCGGCTGGAACCAGTGCGTGTAATGGGTCGCGCCGTGCTCAACAGCCCAGTCCTTCATCGCTTTAGCCACAACATCGGCTGCTGCCAGCGACAGCTCGCCGCCCTGATCCATGACCTTCTTCACCTCCTTGTACACGCTCTTGGGCAGCCTCTCCTTCATCTTGCCCAGGGTGAACAGATTGCTGGCAAAGATCTCTTCCACATTTAATACTTCGCTCATTTTCATTCTCCCTTCCATTTTTGTACTTCGGCGCTTTCGCGCCGCTGGCTCTCACACCCACATCCGCAAAAAAAGAGTTCCAAAGTAAACCTGTTACTTATGGAACCTCCTCGTTCTTTGATGCCGATGTGAAGAACTGCCGGCTCACAATGACCGACATTTCATTTTCTATTAAGATACGCTATTTTCAGTGAAATTGCAATACCCAAAATCATTTTTTTCCGTTTCGGCAAAAAAACGGCGCTTTTTCCTCTTTTTTCTGAACATTTTGACCAGAGGGCGCTCCCTCTGCCGATCACCGCCCCGCCCCGGCATCCCCAGGCGATGGCGCCGTCTCCGCCCGCAGCAGGTCATACCGCCTGGCCGTGGCGGAAAGCTCCAGCCATATCTTTTGTTTTGAATGGGGGCAGCTGTCCACGGGCACACCCTCCTGATCATACATAGCCAGCACGGCGGCCTTTTCGTCCCTGCCGTCCGGACGCATGATCTCGATCTCATCCCCAACGGAGAATTTGTTGCGCTGGCGGATGCTGACCATACGGCCCCGGGAAGCCTCCCGATCCCCCCAGGGCGTACCCGGACGCTCCCATGTCTCCTCCACGGTTCCCAGATAAACATACTCGTTTACATAAGTGCTGCTGTCATAGATCTGGGCATCCTCATCCGGCCTCCCAAAATAAAAGCCGGTGGTGAAGCGCCGGTTGGTGCACTTTGCGACTTCCGCCCTGTACCAGTCCAGATTTTGCCGATATGTTTCCTCCGAGACCATACAATCGTCTATGGCCTTTCTATAGGCCCGGGCCACAGCGGCCACATAGAGCGCTGCCTTCATCCGCCCCTCCACTTTCAGGCTGTCAACGCCGGCCTCCAAAAGCTCCGGGACATGGTCTACCATGCAGAGATCCTTGGAATTAAAGAGAAACGTTCCGCGGTCATTCTCATACACCGGCAGATATTCCCCCGGCCGGGTCTCCTCCACAACGGCATATTTCCAGCGGCAGGGATGGGTGCAGGCGCCCTTGTTGGCGTCCCTGCCCGTAAAATAATTGCTGAGCAGGCATCTCCCGGAATAAGAAATGCACATGGCGCCGTGGACAAAGCTTTCGATCTCCATCTCATCCGGAATGTGTTCCCTGATAGACCGCAGCTCCTTCAAGGTCAGCTCCCGGGCGGCAACCACCCGCTTTGCCCCCAGATCCCGCCAGAAAAGGTAAGTCTCATAATTCGTGTTGTTCGCCTGGGTGGAAATATGGATCTCCGCCGACGGCCAGACCCTTCTGGCAACGGAAAACAGGCCCGGATCCGAGATGATCAGGGCGTCACACCGCTCCGGCCGCATATCCCGCAGCGCCGCAAAATACTCCGCCGCCGCGTCCAGATCCCCGTTGTGAGCCAAAATATTTGCCGTCACATACACTTTCACTCCGCGTCCGTGGGCAAAGGCGATCCCTTCCGCCATCTCCTCCATGGAAAAATTCTTTGCCTTGGCCCGAAGGCCGAAAGCATCGCCGCCGATGTAGACCGCATCCGCCCCAAAGACAATAGCTGTCTTCAGCACTTCCAGGCTGCCCGCAGGCATCAGAAGCTCCGGTTTTCGCCGATGCGCCCTGTTCCCGGGGGTGTGTTCCGTTTTTTCCATTCCTTTTACTCCTCCGTCTTCCCGCCTGCGCTGCCGCATTCCTCCCGCCCCTGTCTTCCTTCTGCCTTCGTGGTCAGCGCCGCCCCGTCTCCGACGGGCAAAACCACCGTCTCCAATTCCGGCATATGCTTCAGCTGATACAGATATTCCCGCATACGGGCATGGATCGTCCGGTCCCGCCGGGGCACCGCAAACCTGGACTCCACGATGCTGCCCTCCTGAAGCACATTGTCAGACACTAAGATCCCGCCCGTTTCGAGCAGTCTCAGCACCTCCGGCAAAAAATGGATATACTGTCCTTTGGCCGCGTCCATAAAGATCAGGTCATACGGCCCGGACAGCTCCTTAAGGATTTCCGCCGCATCCCCCTCCAACAGGGTGATCCTGCCCGCTCCGTCATGCTTCCTGAAATTTTCCCGGGCTATGGAGATCCGCTTCTCATATTTCTCGATCGTGGTAATATGGCAATCCGCGGGGGCATACTCGCTCATCAACAATGCAGAAAAGCCGATGGCAGTCCCGACTTCCAGGATGTTTCTCGGCTTTGACAGCGCCAGCAGAAATTTCAGCAGGCTTTGCATGGATCTCCGTATCACAGGAACCTGATTTTCTACGGCATATTTTTCTATTTCATCCAAAAAGAGCGCGTTGCCCCTGTCCAGCGAATCTATAAAGGCGCTCATTCTCTCGTCTGTGATCACGACAGCCCCACCCTTTTCTCCTTCCGTTTTTCCGCGGCTCCGGCCGCATGGGCGCAAGCCCCTCCGGCTTTACTCTTCTTCCTCTTCCTCCGGGATCACCATAGCTTCCATCAGTTCCTCCGCCGTCATGGCGGTGTTTAGTTCAAAGATCCCGGGGCCCACGTCAGCCCGGAACTCGGACAGATAATATTGGAGCGTAAAGAGCCTGCCGTCCCTGACCAGACCCTTACTTTCAAACAGCCTTCCAATATCCGCCGGAGACATATCCTCCGTGACGGCCACCGTCACCGTCCTGCCCTCTCCGGCGGAAACGGCAGGTTCCGTAAAGATCCGGTACCCATAACGAAAACAGGTATCCGCCCCGCGGTAGATCAGATACACCACCAATATTGTCACGACCACTCGGAAAATCGCGCCGAAAACAGCTACTATCACATTTCCTGACTTCATATACACTTCCCATCTGCGCACGTCGCGGTGCGCTGAATTCCCCTATTGGCCAGGATCTTTACTCAAAATCCAGACCGGCGGTGATCCGGGTATCGATCCGCTGCATCATCCTGCACAGATCCAGCTCCGCCGCCAGGAAGTCCGCCACAAGCGGATTCGACCGAAACTCTTCATATTCCTTTTCAAAGCGATCCAGCTTGTTGAAATCATTGTCCGCGTTTTCCTGGAACTCAAAATTGCGCTTCCGGTACTCGTCGATCTGTGCTTTCAAACCCGGCTCGCGCTTTACTTTCGCCAGTTCGTTCCGATAATTCCCGTACACTTCAGACGCCAGTATGGCGGCGATAAATTCATCTGTGGCATTGTCGATATTGTTCATATGTCCTCTGTTCCGCTGCCCTTCCGCAGCTATGCGCTATGGTTTTATGCAAACTCTCTTCCGGCTACACTTCCATGATGATCGGCAGGATCATAGGACGGCGCTTTGTCCTTTTCCAGACATAATCGCTGAGGGAATCCTTTGTGGTGTTCTTCAGCTTGCCCCAATCGGTGATCCCGCGGTCAAGGCATTTTTGCAGGGCCTCATCTACCGTATGGCGCGCCTCCTCGATCAGTTCGTCGGACTCTTTTACATACACAAACCCCCTGGAGACGATATCGGGGCCGGCTACCAGCTGGCCGCTGGCCCGATCCAGGCTCATGACAACGATCATAATGCCGTCCTCCGCCAGGTGCTGACGGTCCCTGAGCACCACATTTCCGACGTCTCCCACGCCGAGGCCATCCACCAGGATCGCGCCCACCGGCACCTTGCCCGTCACCTTGGCATTGTCATTGTCCAGCTCCAGCACTTCCCCGGAGGACAGGATAAAGATTTTTTCCTTATCTATCCCCAGGCTCTGGGCGATCTTCGCCTGGGCTTTCAGATGCTTGTACTCCCCATGTACCGGGATGGCATACTTTGGCCGGATCAGGGTATAGAGCAGCTTGATCTCCTCCTGGCAGGCATGTCCGGACACATGGGCGTCCTGAAAGATCACATCCGCCCCCTTGATCAACAGGTCGTTGATAACCTTGGTCACGGACTTTTCATTACCCGGAATAGGGTTGGACGAAAAGATCACGGTATCGCCCGCCCCGATGGTGATCTTTCGATGCATACCGCTGGCCATGCGGCTCAGGGCCGCCATGCTCTCCCCCTGGCTGCCGGTAGTGATGATCACCTGCTGCTCATCGGGATAGTTTTTCATCTGGTCTATCTCGATCAGGGTGTTGTCCGGGATGCTGATGCACTCCAGGTTCCTGGCCGTCTCGATGATGCTGACCATGCTTCGGCCTTCCACGCAGACCTTCCGCCCAAACCTGTAGGCCGTGTTTATGATCTGCTGCACCCGATCCACGTTAGAGGCAAAGGTGGCCACAAAAATCCTGGTATTCTTATGCTCCTCAAAGAGAGTGTCAAAAGTCTTTCCCACCGTCCTCTCGGAAGGAGTGAAGCCCGGCCGTTCCGCGTTGGTCGAATCGCACATCAGCGCAAGCACACCTTTTTTCCCGATCTCCGCGAAGCGCTGAAGATCGATGGCATCCCCAAAAACAGGGGTGTAATCCACCTTAAAGTCGCCGGTATGCACCACAACTCCCGCCGGGGAATAGATCGCCAGGGCAGCCGCGTCCACAATACTGTGATTGGTCTTGATAAACTCCACCCGGAACTGGCCCAGATTGATGGACTGTCCAAACTTCACTACCTTGCGCTTGGTATTTTTCATCAGGTTATGTTCCCGCAGCTTATTCTCAATGATGCCCATAGTCAGCCTGGTGGCGTAGACAGGCACGTTGATGTCCCGCAGCACATAAGGCAGCGCACCGATGTGGTCCTCATGGCCGTGGGTGATCACAAATCCCTTGACCTTGTCAAGGTTGTCCTTCAGATAAGTCACATCCGGGATCACAAGATCGATCCCCAGCATGTCATCCGCCGGGAAGGACAGGCCGCAGTCCACCACAATAATACTGTCCTCATACTCAAAGGCAGTGATGTTCATGCCAATTTGTTCCAGGCCGCCCAAAGGTATGATCTTCAGCCTGGATGCATGGTTATTCTCTTTTTTCTTCAATGAAATCTCCTCCACATTCTACACAGCCGCCGCAAAGCCTGCCTCCGTGACCCGCGATCTGAGATCCGGCAGCAACGGTGATCCTCGCTTCCGTCTCCTACGGAAGATCCTCCCGGAAGGGGATCGCCCTGCCGCATTTCATACAGATCAAATGAGAATGGTGTTTTCCCATGGCCATGAATACTTCCCGTTCCATAGCGCAAAAACCATCGTCAAAATCAATCCGGCGGATCCGCTGCGACCCGTCCGGCAGCCGTGTGGTTCTATAAATAATAGCCGGCCCGATATTGGGGGCAGCTATACTTTACCCGCTCAAAATTTTTCACGGCGCTCCCGCCGATCCTACACAAAACGGATATCATCCAGCATGTTGTCAAACACGCCGGCCACAGCGCTCAGCTCCTCCTCGTCGGACACTTCCACAAAGACGCCCTCCGCGTCGCCGTCTTGGGAAATGTCCTTCAGGATAAAGGCATCGCCGTCGCCTTCCTCCACATCCGTCACCAAAATATAATTGTACCCGCCGATCCGGGTCTGTTCCAAAACATAAAAGTCCACCGGCTCCCCGCCGTCAGGACAAAACCTGATTTTCTCCGGCCTGCTCATATTTCCTCTCATTCCGCCGCCCGGGCATCGCTGCGCCTCCGGTCCAGGTATCCCTGTAAGATCAGGGTAGCGGCTATCATATCCACATACTCTTTCCTGTTTTCCCTGCGGATCCCCGCTTCCATCATCGTCTTGTCGGCAGCCACCGTCGTCAGGCGCTCGTCCCACAATACCACCGGAAGACCTGTCCTCCGCTCCAGCTTCTCCTTAAACTCTTCCGTCAGCTCCACACGCACGCCCGCGCTGCCGTTCATATGCCTGGGACAGCCCAGCACGATCTCCTGCACATCATATTCCAGGATCAACGCCTCGATCCTGGCACAGGTCTGCCGAAGTTTGTTCTCCTCCTTGCGCCGGATGATCTCCACTCCCTGAGCCGTCAAAAGCAGGCTGTCACTGACCGCTACGCCCACTGTCTTAGAACCGAAATCCAAACCCATTATCCGCATGAACATCCTCCGGTCAATGCCAGTTCTTGGCACTGATATATTGAGTCAAAAGTTCCTCCACCAGCTCATCCCGTTCCACCTTCATAATCAGGCTCCGGGCGTTTTTATGGCTGGTAATATACGTGGGATCCCCGCTCATGATATAGCCGACGATCTGGTTTACCGGATTATAGCCCTTCTCCGTCAATGCTTCATACACCGCCGCCAGCACAAGCCTGGCCCCGGTTTCCGGCTCCGTCTCCACCTTAAAATACTGTGTATTCCCCAAGTCCTGCATATCTGTCCCCATTCTTTTGATCCGCCGTCGCGCGGCGTAATGAATGCCCTTTTCCATTTATTCCTTACTATCATAACTCATTTATCTGCAAAATTCAATCCGATACAGGCGAAAATCAGTCAAAGATGGGAACAGTTCAGCCTGCGGGGCCCGCCAGCAGGATCTCGTCCGTGAGGAAATCCGTCACCGATACGGTTCCCAGCCATCCCGTCCTCCCCTTTTCCCCTGTCGAGGGAACCGCGATCTTCACATAATCCCCCGTATGCCCTACATAATATGTCCGCCCGCAGAGATCCTTTGTCTCCTCCAGCAGGACTTCCGCTTCTTTCCCTATGTAGCGTTCCCGAAATTCCCGGGAAAGCCTCCGCTCCAGTTCGAAAAGGACCTCACTCCGCCGGGCTTTGGCCGTCTCAGGCACCTGATCCGGCATACGCGCCGCCGCCGTGCCGTTCCGCCGGGAATATTTGAATATGTGCATCTCGTAGAATTTTACTTTTTCCAAAAATCCGCAGGTTTCGGCAAACTCCTCCTCTGTCTCCCCCGGAAAACCCACGATCACATCTGTGGTGATGGCAGGATTGGAAAACGTCCTGCGCAAATGTTCCACACCCTCAAAGTATTCCCTTGTCGTGTAATGTCTATTCATCCTTTTTAAGGTTTCGTCACAGCCGCTCTGTAAGGACAGGTGGAAGTGAGGGCAGAGTTTCGGCAGCGCCGCCAGCCGCTCCGCAGTCTCCGCCGTGATAAACCTGGGTTCCAGCGAGCTCAGCCGGATCCGGTCCAGCCCTTCCGTTCCGTGGATCTCCTCGATCAGCTCCATAAGCCGGCTCTGCCCCCGCCGCGCTTCCCCGAAATCCACCCCGTAAGAGCTGATGTGGATCCCGGTGAGCACCACTTCCCGATAACCGGCATCCACCATTCCCCGGATCTCCCGCAGAATGTCCTCCGGTTTCCTGCTCCGCACCCTGCCCCGCGCAAAAGGGATGGCACAGTAGGAACAGAACTGGTTGCAGCCGTCCTGGATCTTGATATAGGCCCGGGTGTGCTCCGCCGTCTGCTTCAGCTGCATTTCCTCATACTCACAGGGGCCGTCCATATTCGGTACGGTGGTTCCTTCCAGGGTCTTATCTTTTTTGCGGGCCGCCAGGAACGCTTCCAGTATCTCCACAATATCTTTTTTGCGGTTGTTCCCCACGGCAAGGTCAATGCTCCCGTCTTTTTCTATAGCCTTTTGTCCGGTCTGCACATAGCAGCCCACGGCCACCACCACTGCATCCGGATTTTTCTGTTTCGCCCTGTGGAGCATCTGCCGGCTCTTCCTGTCGGCAATATTGGTGACGGTACAGGTGTTGACGATATAGATATCGGCGACCTCTTCAAAGGGCACGATCCGGTATCCCTTTTCTATCAGCATCTGCCGCATTACTTCCGTCTCGTAAGAATTTACTTTACAGCCCAGGTTGTGGAGCGCTACACTTTTCATAGGATCCCCCATATTGTAACAGTTCAGCCCGCGCCATTCGCAAAGCCGCGCTGACGCGCTCTCCGGCGCTGTGCGCCTGCCTTTGCTCATCAAACGGCGCTCCCTCAGCCACCTAATTTGATGGAAAATTCGTGCGAGCACGATTTTCCATCAAATCAGGCGGCCGGCTGAACTGTCATCCCATATTTGTACTGTTTTATCCTTGACTTTTGCGGCTCCTGCCGTTAATATGTAGGAAGAAGACATCACACTCATTAAGGAGGTAAACAATATGAAAACAGTACAGATTTCTTTAAATTCCATTGATAAGGTAAAGTCCTTTGTAAACGATATCACCAAATTTGACTGCGACTTCGACCTGGTATCCGGCAGATATGTCATCGATGCAAAATCCATCATGGGCATTTTCAGCCTGGATCTCTCCAAGCCCATCGACCTGAACATCCATGCCGAGGACGGGGCGGAAGATGTGCTGGCCGTATTGAAGCCTTACATAGTATAGAGGGATAGGGCCGGCCCGCATGTGCCGCCAGGGTGCGCGTCGCAATACGCGATACAAACATGCTGTACGAATATACAATACAATGGAAACGGAAAATCCAACGAGGATCTGAAAAGGCAGTGCCGCCTTAAGATCCTCGTTTTAATTGTCCGCATTTGCCGCCCGCGCCGGAATATCCCCGGCGCCCAGGGAAAACAGCCGGCCCTCATCCGCCGACAATGATCAGCTCCTCCGTCTCCAGGGCTGTTTTTACCAGTTCTTCGATTTTTTCATCCAGATTATGCTCATGGCGCCGGATCACATTCAGGTTCGGCTTAGTCACCGGATGCTTTGCCACAAAAATGGTACAGCAGTCCTCATATGGCTGGATGGATGTCTCAAAAGTGCCGATCCGGTTTGCCACCTCCACAATCTCCTGCTTGTCAAAACCGATCAGGGGACGATAAACCGGCATCCCGCACACTTCATTGGTGGCCGCCAGGGAATTCAGAGTCTGGGACGCCACCTGGCCGATGCTTTCTCCCGTGATCAAGCCGAGACACCCTGTTTCTCCGGCGATCCGCTCGGCGATCCGCATCATATAGCGCCGCATGATAATAGTCAGCTCCTCGTGCGGGCACTTCTCATGGATATAAAGCTGGATGTCCGTAAAGTTGATGATATGGAGATAGACCGGCCCCGCGTACCCCGATACGATCCCGGCAAGGTCCACTACTTTCTGCTTTGCGCGTTCGCTGGTATAGGGGGGCGCGTGGAAATATACGGCGTCGATCTTTACACCTCTCTTAGCGATCATATACCCTGCCACCGGTGAGTCAATGCCGCCGGACAACAGCAGCATGGCTTTTCCGCCCGTTCCCACGGGCATTCCGCCCGGCCCCGGTATCACGACGGAATAGATATAAATCTTTTCCCGAATCTCCACGTTCAGCAGGATCTCCGGATTCCTCACATCGACGCTCATCTCGGGATAAACATCCAAAAGGGCCTCTCCCAGGCCGGCGCTGACCTCCATCGACTCCATGGGATAATTTTTTCTGGCCCTTCTGGTGTTTACCTTGAACGTTTTATTCCGATCCGGATAGACGTCTCCAACATATCTGACAATCGTGTCACAAAGTTTTTCAAAACCCTCATCCTCCACATATATCATGGGGCAGATGCTCGAAATGCCGAACACATGCTGTAAACGTTCCACTGTCTCGTCATAATCGAACTCTCCCAGGGCTTCCACATAAATCCTCCCCTGGGTCCTGCGGATCTCGAACTCCCCCTCGCATTTTTTCAGGGAAAATTTGATCTGATGGACCAGAGCCTCCTCAAAAAGATAGCGGTTCTTTCCCTTGACGCCGATCTCAGCATACTTTATCAAAAAAGCCGTAAACATAGTTACCTCACTTTGTCACCTTCTGGTATATTTTCGCAGCATAGGAATTTTATCATACATTGTCTGTAATGTATAGTCTATTTCTTCTATCGTGGTGTAAACGGAGAAGCTGAACCGCACCGTGGACTCCAGCATCCACGGTTCCGCCCCCATAGCCCGAAGCGTCGCGGAGGGCTGGGGCTTGTGCGCGGAACAGGCGCTGCCTGCGGACACATAGATCCCCTTTTCTTCCAGCGCGTGGAGCAGCACCTCGCTTCGCACACCGGATACGGAAGCGCTGACGATGTGGGGAGCCGTTCCCTCTCCCTCCGGTCCGTCCGGCAGAAGCCCGTTGATCCTGACCCCGTCTATCCGGCGCAGGCCCTCTATAAAGCGGCTCTTGCACCGGCGCAGGCGTTCGAGGTCCTCGTCATAATGCCCATACAGCAGCTCCGCCGCCTTTGCCATACCCGCCGCCCCCGGCACATTGTCGGTGCCGGAACGCAGGTTCATCTGCTGGCCGCCTCCGTGGAGGATGGGCTGGATCTTTACCTTGTCCCTCACATACAGCAGCCCCACTCCCTTAGGGCCGTGGATCTTATGCCCGCTGGCCGACAGCAGGTCTATCCCCAGCTTTTTGGCATAGATCTTAGCCTTTCCAAATCCCTGCACCGCGTCTACATGGAACAGCGTATCGGGATTCATGCGCTTGATCAGGGCGCCTGCCTCCCCGATGGGCTGCAGGGAGCCCACTTCATTGTTGGTGTGCATGACCGAAACCAGAATGGTCTCCCCTGTCATGGCCTGCTGTAACGCGTCCAGGGAGATCCTTCCGCTGCCGTCCACAAGCAGATAAGTGACCCGAAAGCCTGCCGATTCCAGATAATGCATCGTCTGTAAGACGGCAGGGTGCTCTATCTGCGTGGTGATCAGATGGCTGCCCCGTCTCCTGTTGGCAAAAGCGCAGCCGATCAGCGCCAAATTATCTGACTCCGTTCCGCCGGAGGTGAAGAAAATTTCTTTTTCCCCCACTTTCAGCAGACCCGCAAGCGTCTCCCTGGCATAACGCAGATACTGTTCCGCCTGGACCCCCTTCATGTGAAGGCTGGAGGGATTGCCGTAGTCCTCACACATAACCTTTGTCATCAACTCGGCCACCTCCGGCAATACCCGGGTGGTAGCCGAATTGTCCAGATAAACTTCCATTCTTTCCTCCATTCTGAGGCTTAGTCAACCACCCCGCCGGGGAGAGCGGGGTATTTATAACCTGCGGCATATTTCTTTTCCTGATATCATATGCAGAAACCACTGTTCCTGTCAATGTTTGTCATCTGTTGGGATCAGCTTCTTCCCTCCAGCTGATACAGGATCCAGGAGAGGACCGTCAAGCCTGCCGTCTCCGTCCGCAAGATCCGCTTCCCCAGGGTCACCGGCTGGATCCCGGCGTCAAGCGCCTCCCGGATCTCTGCCTCTTCAAAACCGCCTTCCGGCCCGATAAACACGGCAATATCCTGCCCCGGACGCAGTCCGCTTATCTTCTCACGGGTCCTGTCCATCCCCTCCGCCATCTCATAGGGGATCAGCTTTGCGTCCATATTGGCCGCTTCCCTCACCGCCTGTGAAAATCCGCACACCTCCGTCACTTGGGGGATCATGGCGCGTTTGCACTGTTTTGCCGCCGCCTCCGCAATCCCCTGCCACCGCGCGACCTTTGCGCCTGCCTTTTTCTCGTCCAGCTTCACCACACAGCGCCTTGCGGCTACGGGAACCACCCGGTACACTCCCAGCTCCACCGCTTTCTGTATGATCCATTCCATCTTATCCGCTTTCGGCAGCGCCTGGAACAGATATACCCTGGCAGGCAGTTCTACGCCGTCTTCTTTCACAAAGCGCAGCCTGCAGATGATCCTGTCCTGCTCCAGGCTCTCTATCCCGCAGCGATATTCCCTGCCGTCCAGCCCGTTGCTCACGGATATCTCCTCTCCCGCCTTCATGCGGAGAACATTTTTAATATGGTTCACGTCGGGGCCTGTAATTATGACGCTCTTGTCATTTATGTTGATCTGTGAAGGTGAAACAAAAAATTGATACATGCCTTTATCTGCCTTTCCGTGCGGTTACGCTGACCCATTCGCCCTGGTATGTCACTTCCTCCACCGTCAGGCCCGCAGCCTTCACAGCCTCCACCACGGTCTCTTCCTTGTCATCGATGATGCCGGAGGTAATATAGATCCCGCCCGGCTTCAGCTGGTCCACGATCACAGGCGTCAGCGTTACCAGCACGTCCGCCAGAATATTGGCCACCACAATATCATAGCGGCCGTATCCCACCCTGTCCTGTACCGCCTTGTCTGAAATAATGTTTCCGATCATCATCTCAAACCTTTCCGGGACAATGCCGTTCGCCTCACAGTTTTGGGCCACCGCTTCCTCCGCGCACACGTCCAGATCCGTTCCCACCGCATGTTTTGCGCCGAACATCAGGGAAAGAATGGACAGGATCCCGCTGCCCGTCCCCACATCCAAGAGCTCTGTCTCCGGCGTGATATATTTCCTCAACTGGCGGATGCAGAGCTGTGTCGTCTCATGCATCCCCGTTCCAAACGCGGTGCCCGGGTCAATGTGAAGGACGGTCTTTCCCCTGTCCTCCGGGCGCACTTCCTCCCAGGAGGGGATCACAAGGATATCGTCAATATAAAACTGATGAAAATACTGCTTCCAATTGTTGATCCAGTCAATGTCTTCCGTCTCGTCCACCTCAACGGTTCCCTCGCCGATCCCGCAATACTGCCGCAGATCCTCCAGCTCCCCCCGGATCCGTTCGAGAAGCGTATCCACGTCCACAGACTCTCCGGCCACTTCCAGGCTGCCGTCCTCTTTCTTCTCCACATAGAAGCTCAGATAGGCGATCCCGTCATCTTCCCGGGCCTCCGGCAGGATATCCACGAACATCTGCTCTTTTTCCAGCGCCGTCAGCGGAACTTTATCCTCGATCTGGGCTCCTTCCAGCCCGATATCATACAGAGTGCTGACAATAATGTCTTCCGCCTCCGTAACCGTCTTGATCTTAAACCTTACCCACTTCATACAAACCTCCATGATCCCGGCCCGCAGGATCCCAAATCACGCCAGCCGCCCTTCCGCCTCTGACGCCAACCCTTGATCTTTCCGCTCCGATCTCCGCACATTGTATTCGCAGATACCCAGCATCATAAAAAACAGGGGTGTGCTCAGCACCTGCTGAAAGCTCACCAGGGAGTTTGCCCCGTACATAGCCAATGCCAGCATGCCGGGCAAATACCGCCGATACCTTCGGACTGCCGCAACCGCCACCGCCGCCGCGCTGGCCAGTCCTGCCAGGCCAAGATTGATCAGATGATTCAGCCAGTGATCATGGGCGTTGGCAAAGACAGCGCCCGCCCAGTGCCCGCTCACGGAAAACAGCTCCTCCGGCCCGAAGGAAGCGTAAATATATTCCGCAAAGCAATCCGGCCCCGCTCCCAGCAGCTTCTGTTTCCAGTTTCCCCGGAGAAATCCCTGCCAGGCCAGCCTCCAGAGCTCTCCGCGCCCTTCCGCCCATCCCCGGCTGTCCAAAAGCCCGGCCAGATAGATTCCGCCGCCCAGCACAAGGCACACGCCCGCCAGCGAGACGGTTCCAAGCCACACTCCCCTCACAACCCCTTTTCTGTTGCCCCACCGGCGGATGACGGCGTAAAGCATCAGGCAGACCGCTCCCAGGATCCACCAGCCGGGCCAGCCCGCCAGAGAAAGGCCGGGGCCGTCCGCCGGGATCGCCTGTACCGCCTTTTCTCCCAGCAGAGATACGAGCCCGCTGTAGCAGAGTATCCCCAGCATGGCCCCCGCCGCCAGAAGGAACGTCCGGCCCATATAATCCGCATTCTCCCGGCCCCACAGAAAGCAAACGCCAAGACAAACGACCGCCAGCACAGGCCCCACATCGCTTCCCTGAATACACAGCAACACCAGCCCCGCTGTGCTGACTCCATAAAGGCAGAGCCTTTTTAGAAAACTCTTTCCCTTCATATACCCTGCCACCGGCATTGACAGCGCTACCGCGCAGTACCCGCAGAACCAATTGATATTCCCGATAGTGGAGATCAGATGACTGTATTCCCACATGTTTGGGGAAAACTCTTCCATCAGCCCAAGCGGATCCAGCCCAAGCCTGCTGCAAAAGCCGAACAATGTCACCAGGAAAAAAGCGGCCTCCCAGAGATATATCGGAAGCCCCTCTCCGCTATACTGCCTGGAAAAGAAAAAATAGATCCCCACAAAAAGCAGCTGGGAAAAAGCCCCCATATACCACTCCCGGCAGCCTGTCCACGCTGTGGCCCCGTAGCTGCTGAACAAAGCCGACAATATCACGCTCAGCCCATAGCAGAGGACACACCTGTCCACTGGGCTGGCAGGAGCCAAGGAGCGCTTCCCCCCATCCCCGCCATCTGTGGTTTTCAGCCTTCGCAGCAGGCAGTCGATTGCCAGCGCAGCTGCCGCCAGACCCAGGCACAACAGAGAAACGCTGCGGAACAGCGCATATTTGGAATCTCCCAGCATGACATAAGTGCCTCCCGTGTAAAGGGGAAGCGCCACCGTCAATGCCACCATATAAAAATTACAAAGAGTTTTCGTAAATTCTCCCGCCATGGCACTGTTTGTCTGTACGGCAAAAGGATTGCCGAACCACAGCAATCCTCCGCTATCACTACGGTCCACGCCTCGTCCGGCCGAACCGTAACCTGATATATTGTAACAGTTTAGCCGGTTGACGTGTCCAGAGGAAAATCGTGCCCCCACGAATTTAACTCTGGATACGGCAGCCCAGGGAACGCCCTTTTGAGCAAAGGCAGGCGCACAGCGCCGGAGAGCGCGTCAGCGCGGCTTTGCGAATGGCGTGAGCTGAACTGTTACGATATGTTTACTTCCAGAACTTCTTTTTCTTGCCGTCCCTGTCCCTTCCGTCGCCGTCGGCCTCTGCAGATCCGGCATTCTTTGCCGCATTCAGCGTGTCGCCCGTCAGCTCGTCAAACTGGCGGAGCAGCTCCCTTGCCTCCGGTTTCAGTTTATCGGGTACCTGCACTACCAGAGTCACATAGTGATCTCCGCGCACATCCCGGTTTTTCCAGGAAGGAACTCCCTTGCCGCGCAGCCGCACCCTGGTGTCCGTCTGTGTGCCGGGCTTCACATCGTATATGACCTTGCCATCCACCGTATCGATCACCACTTCGCCGCCCAGGGCTGCTACCGCAAAGGACACAGGCACTGTTGAGTAAATGTCAAAATCCTGCCGCTGGAAAATAGGATGGCGTCCTACGATCACCTCGATCAAGACATCCCCCCTGGGGCCGCCGTTGACACCGGGCTCTCCCAGTCCGGGCATCCGTGTGGACTGGCCGTTGTCGATACCTGCGGGGATATCCACAGAATACCGCTTTTTCATAGGGATATAGCCGGTTCCCTGGCAGTCCGCACACTTCTCCCTGATCACCTTTCCTGTTCCCTGACAGTCCGGACACGTCTGTACGCTGCGGGTCGTGCCAAAGAAGATCTGCTGGGTAAACACCACCTGTCCTTTTCCGCCGCACCTGCTGCAGGTCTCCGGGCTTGTCCCGGGCTTTGCACCGGAACCATTACAGGTTTTGCAGGTCTCCTTGACCGTCAGCTCGATCTCCTTCTTACAGCCGAACACGGCCTCCTCAAAGGAAATCCTCACGCTGGTCCGCAGATTGGCTCCCTTCATCGGCCCGCTGCCCCGCGACCGGCTTCGGCTGGTACCAAAGATATCCCCAAAGAAATCTCCGAAAATATCGCTGAAGTCCGCGCCGCTGAAATCAAAGCCCCCCGCTCCGCCGGCGCCGTCAAAGGCCGCATGTCCAAACTGATCATACTGGCGCCGTTTCTCAGGGTCGCTGAGCACCGCGTAAGCCTCGGAAGCCTCTTTGAATTTTTTCTCCGCCTCCGCATCTCCGGGATTTACATCCGGGTGATACTTTTTGGCCAGAGTCCGATATGCCTTTTTGATCGCGGCGTCGTCCGCATTTTTATCAACGCCGAGAACCTCATAGTAATCCCTCTTCTGCTCTGCCATAACCTACTCCTCATTTTCCCGCTGGGCCGGCCCGCCGGAAGGCAAAAGCACCTTCTGCAAAGCGCCGCACAGTTTTCCCTCTGCCAAATAATATACGACAACCGCAAGGGCAAAGTCAAACAGAAATATCAGCAGGAACATACTTACAAAAATACCGTAATAGCTCCGGATGCCCAAACTCTGTATCAAGTTCCAAACAGGCCCTACAATAAACAATGTCATGCCGTGGATGATGAACAGGGAATAACTCATCTTTTTTATCCATCTGAAATGCCGGAAAGCGAACAGCTTCTGCAGCACGGGCAGGCAGTAAAACGTCACCATTATGAGAAATCCCGCCAGGATATCCCGGTAATACATGAGATCGCTCTCATACCCCCTGATCAGCAGCCAGACGGCCGGTACGATCACCACCAGATGCCAGCCGCGCATCCATCCCTTCTCCCGCAATCTCACCGCCGCAACATAGCTCAGCCCTCCCGCTGCGCCGGCAAAGATCCAAGTCTGCCCCATAAGCGCCAGCACCGCCAGAAGCGGAAGGTATAACCAGTCCGCCCAGCGGACTCTTTCCTTCAGATAGCAGAGCAGGCAGACCAGCAGATTTCCCACAAAAAACGCACCTATGCACCAGAGGTTCCTGTTGATTTCCATATTGCCGGGCGTCAATCCCGCGCGGAGATACTGCAATACATTTACCTTGCCCCCTGTAACCGCCACATAGAGCATACTCAGGAAATTGGTAAAAAGAACCGGTACCATAAGCCGCAGATACCTTCCGATCACAAATGCCCCCACATCACATTTCTGACTGCCATAGTATTTCATGGCAGTCAGAAAACCGCTGATGGTACAGAGGACCGCCAGTGCGTATTTCCCCGTGTGGCCGAACAAAATAGAACCGATCCAACAGCCCGGGAAAAAGAACTTCTCCGTCACTGTGCTCTGCATAAAATAACCGAAGCACTCCGCGTCAAAATGGGCAAACACGATCAGGAAGGTAGCCAGAAAGCGCAGTGTATCAATATAATCTAAGTTTTCCCTCTTGCTCATCTTCCCGCTCCAGCTTTACCGCCAAAGGGATAGCCCCGCTTCATCAGACCTCGCGGAAATCCCCGTCGATCACATCATCCTGGGGAGCGGAACCGCCCTCTGCGGAAGCGCTGCCCATGTCAGGTCCGGGGCCTGCGGCTCCCTGCTGTGCCTGCTGCACATTCTCATACATCTTGGTAAACAGGCTCTGGGCACTGTTGGTCAGCTTCTCCTTTGCCGCCTTCAGCGCATCCAGGTCACTATCGCTCATCTCCTGGTCTTTGGTGCGCTCCAAGATCGCTTTCACCGCATCCAGGTCAGCCTGAACGGCCGCTTTGTCACTGTCATTGATCTTGTCGCCGACCTCTTCCATGGCCTTCTCGGTCTGGAATACAAAGGAGTCCGCCTCGTTCCTGGCCTCGACGGCCTCTTTGCGCTTTCTGTCCTGGGCCTCGAACTCTGCTGCTTCCTTCACCGCCCTCTCGATCTCGTCGTCAGACATGTTGGAGCCCGCGGTGATCGTGATATGCTGCTCCTTCCCGGTTCCGAGATCCTTTGCGGAAACATTTACAATGCCGTTTGCGTCGATATCGAAAGTAACTTCGATCTGAGGCATACCTCTCCTTGCAGGAGGGATACCATCCAGACGGAACTGTCCAAGAGACTTGTTGTCTCTCGCAAACTGTCTCTCGCCCTGCACCACATTGATATCCACAGCGGTCTGGTTGTCGGCCGCAGTAGAGAAGATCTGGCTCTTCTTGGTAGGGATGGTAGTATTCCTTTCGATCAGCCTGGTAGCCACGCCTCCCTGGGTCTCAATGGACAGGGACAGGGGCGTCACGTCCAGGAGCAGGATCTCGCCTGCGCCGGTATCGCCGGCCAGCTTACCGCCCTGAATGGAAGCGCCGATAGCCACGCATTCGTCAGGGTTCAGAGACTTGCTGGGCTCCTTGCCGGTCAGCTGTCTCACCTTATCCTGCACCGCAGGGATACGGGTGGAACCGCCCACCAGGAGCACCTGGCCCAGATCGGCATTGGTCAGGCCCGCATCCTTCATGGCGTTCTGAACGGGAATCGCAGTCTTATCCACCAGATCCCTGGTCAGTTCGTCAAACATCGCACGGCTCAGATTCATGTCAAAGTGCTTAGGGCCTTCTGCGGTGGCGGTAATGAAAGGCAGGTTGATGTTGGTTGTCATCGCGCTGGAGAGTTCCTTCTTCGCCTTCTCGGCCGCCTCCTTCAGTCTCTGCATCGCCATCTTGTCCCCGGACAGGTCCACGCCCTCCGCTTTCTTAAATTCGGAAAGCATCCACTGGATGATCTTTTCGTCAAAGTCGTCGCCGCCCAGGTGGGTGTCGCCATTGGTAGCCAGTACGGAGATCACGCCGTCGCCGATTTCGATGATAGATACATCAAAAGTACCGCCGCCCAGGTCGTACACCATGATATTCTGCTCTTTCTCGTTGTCCAGGCCATAGGCCAGGGCCGCGGCGGTGGGCTCGTTGATGATACGCTTTACATCCAGGCCCGCGATCTTTCCTGCGTCCTTGGTGGCCTGACGCTGTGCGTCGTTAAAGTATGCGGGAACGGTGATGACCGCATCCGTCACTTTCTCTCCCAGGTAGCTCTCGGCATCCGCCTTCAGCTTCTGAAGGATCATAGCGGAAATCTGCTGAGGAGAGTATTTCTTGTCGTCGATGGTGCGTCCTCTGTCCGTACCCATATCCCTCTTGATGGAAGCGATGGTCTTCTCCGCGTTTGTCACCGCCTGACGCTTTGCCGGCTCGCCTACCAGCCTCTCGCCGGTCTTTGTGAACGCCACCACGGAAGGCGTGGTCCTGGCGCCCTCGGCGTTTGCGATCACGGTGGGCTTTCCGCCTTCCATAACAGCCACGCAGCTATTTGTTGTTCCCAGGTCAATACCGATAATCTTGCTCATTTTTATATCCTCCTAAAATTTGTTTTTTGTCTTTCTGCCGCCTGTGCTTCTGCCGTTCCGGCTATTCCACTACAGCGACCATGCTGTGCCGCACCACGGAATCGCGGTAAGTGTAGCCTTTCTGCAATTCCTGCGCCACCACGCCGGAAGCGTACTCCTCGCTGGCCACCTGCATCACCGCATTGTGCAGGTTCGGGTCAAATTCCTGCCCCACAGCCTCAATGGCCTTTACTCCTATATTGTCCAGCTCTGTGATGAGCTGCCTGTAAATTCGGTTCATGCCGTCAACGAAGGGCTCTTCCCTGCTCTCTTCCGGCACCGTCGCAAGCCCTCTCTCGAAATTGTCCACGATCGGAAGGATCTTCTCAATGACGCTTTTCGCACCCGTCTCAAACATCGCCTGCTTTTCCCGGTCCGTCCGCTTGCGGAAATTCTCAAATTCCGCCATCTGGCGCTTCACCCGGTCTTCCAGCTGTTCGATCTGCTCCCTGAGCGCGTCCGTCTTCTTATCCTGCCGGGCCTGCTTTTTTGCCGCCCGCTTTTCCGCCCAGCTCTTGGCGTCCTCTCCCTCAGGAGCTTCCTCCGTCTCCCCGGGTTCCTCCCCGGCGCCCTCTTCCTCGGCCTCTTCCGCCGTGTCCGCAGCCGCTGTGTCCGGAGCCTCCGCGCTTTCCTCTTTCGGCGGCCCTTCCTTTCCTTCCTCCGCGTTTCCCGCTACAGTTTCTTCTTCCTCGGGCACTTCCTCCGCCGTCCGTTTTTCCATTTCTGCCATATGGTTCAGTCCTTTCTGTACAGCTCATCCAGCTGTGTCTGTATCGTCCTCAGCGTTCCCACTACCTTGTCGTAATCCATCCTCTTAGGGCCCACTATGCCGATGGTGCCTTTCATGCCATCCCCCAGTTCGTAGGTGGCTGTGACCACGCTGCAATCCTTCATGCTCTGCACCGGCGTCTCCGCACCGATATACACCTGAATGCCTGTGCCGTTTTCCCCCTCCTGGTTTTCCTGCAGGAGCTCGCCCAGAAGCTGCTTTTCCTCAAAGGTGTTGATCAGCTCGCTGGCTTTCTGCTGATCCGCCAGCTCCGGGTAGCGGAAGATATTGTTGGTACCGCTGGTATAAATCTCAAGGTCCTCATCCGCCCTGATCCCTTCGGCTACCGCATCGATGACCTCGCCAACAATGGCCCCGTGGATCCCCGCCTGCTGTTTCATGGCGGATATCATTCCAAGATTGATCTCCTCCACCGCCATGCCGTTCAGATGCGTGTTCAGCAGGATATTCAGCTTTAAAAGCGTCTCATCGTCCAGTTCCTCATTTACGGAGAGGATATTGTTCTTGATCACATTCCCCTCTGTCACGATGACCGCCAGGACCTGGTTGGCATCTACCCGGGAGAGCTGAAGGAATTTCAGCTTATTCCGCTTGGACTGGGGCGCCGATATCATGGTTGCGTACTGGGTGTTCTGGGCCAATACCCTGGCCACCTGCTTCAGCAGCGTCTCCATCTTGTCCTGGCGCTCCACAAGCATTTCCTTCATCTCCACCACTTCCCGCTCCTTTTCCTCCATCATGGCATCGACATAAAGACGATAGCCCTTGTCGGAGGGAATGCGCCCTGCGGATGTATGGGGCTGCAGGATATAACCCATTTCTTCCAGATCCGCCATCTCATTCCGGATCGTCGCCGAGCTCAGGTTCAGGTCAGTGTACTTTGAAATGGTCCTGCTGCCGACCGGTTCCCCGGTCTCCAGGTAATTGCGGATGACCGCCTGCAAAATCTTCTTTTTTCGCTCATCCAACTCCACTTCCGACACCACCTCTTCCCGCTTGTTAGCACTCATTTCAATAGAGTGCTAACATTTGCTAACCATAAAATAGCACTTACCCTATCTATTGTCAACTGATTTATCGCAATTTATTTCTAAAATAATTCTAAAACTGTTACAATTCAGCCCGCAGCATCCGCAAAGCCCTGCCGTCGCGCCCAATACACAAAAAAAGCGGCGCACCCTATTTAGCCGCACCGCCTTTTTGCCGTTTTTAACTGGCCGTTTTCCTTCCGGATCGTCAGACCCGCACTCTTAAATGTAGAAACTGCCTGTGAACTCCTGATTCATCACGTAATACACCATATTCTCCTCCGGCTTTACATAGAGGTCGATGGTGGCAAGTTCTCTCACTTTCTGCTTCAGGTCGTATTTCCATACGTCCTGAGCCATCTTGACCAGCTCCTCCTGTGAATAGGACTTGCCGGAAAACTGGATATGGACCATAGCCTTCTGATCCGCTTTCTTTGTGGTCTTTCTCACAGTAGCCTTCTTTTCAGCGATCTTTTTTGCCGCCTCTGCCTTCACATCTGCCGCTTTTTCTGCCTTGGGCTTTCTGCCGGGCCTCTTATGCTCCTTCTTCGGCGCTTCCGCAGCAGGCTGCTCTGCAGGCGCGGCCGTTTCCGCCTTAGGCGCGGCCTCTGCCTTCTCCGTCTTTGCAACAGTTTCCGCCTTTGCGACAGTTTCCGTCTTTACCGCCGGTTCCACCGCAGGCTCTACTTTTTTCTTGGGTGCTGCCATATTAATCTCTCCCTTCTTTCTACGTGTGATCAATATATGTTTACTCCTCAACAAGCTCTATCTCTAAAAATATTATGCTTGCTAGAAAACAGTTTATTCTATTTCCCGAAAATTGTCAACTCCACAAACATTTTTGTTTTTTATTCCTAACAGTTCAGCCGGTTGACGTGTTCAGAGGAAAATCGTGCTCGCACGAATTTTCCTCTGAATACGGCAACCGAGGGAACGCCGTTTTATGAGCAAAGGCAGGCGCACTTTATCCCCTACACATGCAGCCTGAAATAGAGAAGCACGATCACGCCCAGGACGATCCGATACCAGCCGAAAACCTTAAAGTCATGCTTTTTAATATAATTCATGAGAAAGCGCAGTACAAACACGGACACCACGAAGGATACCGCCATACCCGTGAGCAAAAGCGCCAGCTCCGCGGATGTAAACACAGACCCGAACTTTACCAGCTTCAGCAGGCTCGCTCCGAACATGACCGGGATCGCCAGGAAAAAGGTGTATTCCGCTGCGACGGTCCTCGACACGCCGATCAGCAGTGCCCCTACGATCGTCGCGCCGGAGCGGGAGGTTCCGGGGAACACCGCCGCGATCACCTGAAAGACGCCGATCAGCAAGGCCATCTGATAAGTGATCTGCGACAGTTCCGTCACTTTTGGCCTCCTGCCCCGGTTCCTGTCCTCGATCACGATAAACGCCGCGCCAAAGAGGATCAGAGCCAGCGAAACGCTGACGGGATTGTAGAAAAGCGCCGTAAACAGATCGTCAAACAACAAGCCGATCACCGCCGCCGGCACACAGGACACCAAGATCCTAAACCACATCTTCCAGGTCTCCTCCTTAAAAAAGGAAGCCAATCCTGTCCTCCCCTGCCTGGACTTCTTTGTCAGCGCAAACGGCCATATCTGCTTCCAGAACAAAAACACCACCGCCAGGATGGCTCCCAGCTGGATCACTACGTCGAACATTTCAAAAAAGCCCTCGCTGACCCCCTCAAAAGGAATCAGCTGTTCTACCAAGATCAGATGTCCGGTGCTGCTGATGGGGAGCCATTCTGTGATCCCTTCCACGATACCGTAGATAATAGCCTTTATGATCTCAAACATTTTTCTCCATTCCCCCGCTGTTCTCTGTACATAATACTATTCACAGCGCCGGCAGATTTTAACCTGCCGGCGTGTCCAGATACCTTAAAAGTTCCCCGCCGCATTCCTCCGCATCGTCATAGCCCTGCTGATAAAGAAGGTAAAGCTTATCCCTGTCTTTCTCCACCCGCCCCACATCGCTGGGCGTTTTGGGCCGGATCACAAACGCTTTCCCCTCCCTCTGCTGGCGGCTGATATACTCCAGCTGCTCGTTATAACTGATATGGCGGCCGGCCATCAGCTGCCATACCCTGGGATACCTGCGGTAACGGGCTTTCATAAGCGCCAGCTGCCCGGAAGGCTTCCGCACAAACCCAACCTCCTTAGTCATGATCACTACATTTTTCTGATTCCCGTCCATCACGGACTGCTGCAGCGGTATGGGATCGCTGATACCGCCGTCCAGATAATAATGGTCTCCGATCTTTACATTCCTGGACACCAGCGGCAGGGAAGCGGACGCCCGGATCTTGTCTATATCCGCCTTCATATCGCGAATGCGGAAATATTCCGGCCTTCCCGTGACTATGTCCGTAGCCACGCTGTACGCCTTACCCTGATATCTGTGAAATGCCTCATAGTCATAGGGATACAGGTACTCCGGGATCAAATGGTAACAGATGTCCACATTGAACAGATTTCCTGTGGTCAGCAGGCTCTCCACGCTGCAGTACCGCCTGGTATCCAGATAATCCACCATCACATCCAACGCCCGCCCGCGCTGCTTCGACAGATAGCTGCACATATGGCAGGCCCCGGCGGAAACACCGTAAACACTTGAAAATTCAATGCCCTTATCGAGAAAATAATCCAGTACGCCCGCTGTGTAGACGCCTTTCATGCCGCCGCCTTCCAGGATCAGCCCGGCCTGATACATAAGTCATTCCACCTTTCCGATACAAATCCCTTCTTCTTTTCTTCCGTATTCCTCTTTTACAAAGCGCCGCAGGGCCTCCAGGGAGCGGTTTACCTTTTCCGTGTCGATGCAGTAAGCCATGCGGAAGTAGCCTGGTGCGCCAAACGTATCTCCGGGCACCAGGATCAGATCATATTTCAGCGCCTTCTGGCAGAACACTTTCGCATCCTCTTCCAGGGCTTTCGGGAAAATATAAAAGGTTCCCCCCGGCTTTACACAGGTAAAGCCAAGACGGACGAGCTCCCCATATAAAATATTCCGGTTGGTCTCATAGACGCTCAGATCCGCAGTCCGATCCAACATTTCCGCCGTCACCAGCTGAAACAGGGAAGCCGGGCAATTGTGCCCGATCCCTCTGGAAATCTGCCCGCACATGTTGACCATGACTTCCGCGTCCCTGCAGCGCGGATTCACGGCGAGATATCCGATACGCTCCCCGGGCAGGGATAACGATTTGGAGAAAGAATAACACATGATCGTATTGTCATAAAACCGCGACACACAGGGCGCGTCCACCCCGTCAAACACGATCTCACGGTAGGGCTCATCGGAGATCAGGTAGATCTCGTGTCCGTATTCTTCTGATTTTTCCCGCAGAATATCCGTCATCTTCTGAAGCGTCTCCGCGGAATAGACTACCCCGGAAGGATTGTTGGGCGTATTGATCAGGACAGCCATCACTTTCTCCGACAGCATTTCCCGGAATTTCCCTATATTGACCTGAAAATTTTCCGTGTCCGGAGGCACTACCTTCAGGACAGCCCCGGTCAGATCCACATAAGGATGATACTCCGGGAAATAAGGGGCAAAAGTCAGTATCTCGTCGCCCGGTTCCGTCACCAGTCGAAACGCGTGGGCCAGTGCGCCGGCTGCCCCGGAAGCCATAAAGATATGCTCTTTGCGGTAGGGAAGCCCGAACCGTTTCTCCAGAGACGCCGCCACCGCTTCCCTGACGCTTGTGATCCCCAGGCTGGGGCTGTAGCCGTGAGCCGCCATGGGATCCGCCTTAGCGTAATGGACAATGGAATCCGTAAGGTCGTCCGGTACCGGCACGGACGGATTCCCAAGGCTATAATCAAATACATTCTCGTACCCGATCTCTTCTCCCCTTGCCGTAGCAAATTCCGACAATTGCCGGATCACAGATTTTCCTGACAACATATCCTTATACTTTTGAACCAGCATTTTTCTGCCTTCCTTTCCTCTCTATTCCGTTCCCAGGCGAAAACAGTTTCGCCCGGCCCCTTTCGCCTGATACAGCATATTATCAGCCATAGAGTTAAAATCCCACTCCCTGCTGTCCTTGTCGGGAATATGGGCGAAAATACCCTGGCTCACGGTGACGATGTCTCCCTGTTCCTTTTTTAAATGGGGAATTTTCAGTTCCCGTATCCTGTTTTGTATGGTCTCCGCCGCGCAGCGGATCTCCTCAAGGCTCATGCCGCTGTAGATCACTACAAATTCATCCCCGCCGTAGCGCCCGCAGAAGATCCGGTCATCCTCCACACCGCGAAGCACATCCGCCACAGACATGATACATTCGTCGCCCGCCAGATGTCCATAGGTATCGTTAAAGCTCTTGAACCGGTCGATATCCAGCAGCTCCACCCCCAAAAGCATTCCCTTCTTCTGGGCCTCTTCAAATTTTTGGGTCATGTGCTCGTTGATCTTGATCCGGTTGGCAAGCTTTGTCATGGAATCATACAGCGCCAGGGCCTCCAGCCTGCGGTTGTCGGCGCTCATCCTGGCCCGCTCTTTCTCCACGCTCCTAAGCTCCTCTTGGAGCTCCATGATCCTGGCCGTTCCCTGCCTGTGATTCTGCCGGTCTTTCTCGTACACTTCAAAAAACATTCGGGTATGCCGGATATATTCCTCCATCTTTCCGCGCTGTAACAGGCTCTGGCTGCGGCAGGGGTACAGGCTCATAAACAGCATGGGCGTATTTTCAAGCCCTTTCTCATCCAAAACCCGATACAGCTCATCCATACACTCCAGCTCCCGGAGCTGAAACAGGATCTCCACCAGGCTCTCCAGGTTATCCGCCTCTTCGCCGATCCCCTGCTCCGGCCGGATAATATCCAACAGGGCATTCACATATTTCAGGACATCCTGCCGTTCTCCCCTGGCAGCCGCGCATTCCGCGCGAAAAGCCACGATATTTACTTCCGGATAGTTCCTGTCAGGTTCCGCCTCCCGCATCCTGTCGATCTCCTCCAACAGGCGGAAAGCCTCCTGCCGCATTCCCAGCTTCAAATAACAGGAACCACAATGCTGCATTCCCAGGACTATGTTATAGCTTCGGTAAAAATTGTCCTCCGCCTGACTGTAAAAGCGGATAGAACTTTCATAATGGGAGACGGCTTCCCGGTACTGCTTCATTCGGAACAGCACAAAGCCGATGTTGAAATCTATCATGCCCCTTTCATATGTCAGGCCGTATTTTTCGGCATATTGAAGGCCAATGTAAAAATAATTCAGCGCCACGACACGGTTATCCTGGTTGTCCGAAACCGATCCCATCATATTATAGCTGCGGGTCAGGAATTCCCCCATGCCCTCTTTCAAAAAGCACTTTGTGCTCTCCGTCAGATACCGCATGGTCTTGTCTTCCACATGATCCCGCCAGTAATACTCGGCAATAAAATAACAGCCGATCCCATACACCGCGTCAGATCCCACCGCCCTGCCATGCTCCAATATCTCATGGCAGTCCTCCAGACAGAAAATA
Organism: uncultured Acetatifactor sp.; assembly: GCA_947588705.1. Classification (GTDB taxonomy): domain Bacteria; phylum Bacillota; class Clostridia; order Lachnospirales; family Lachnospiraceae; genus Acetatifactor. Next base: position 86,607 of record CANPYT010000002.1, read on the forward strand.
CCATCCCTGCTTCTGCGATCCAGAACTTCCGATATGTAATTTTGTGTCTTCGGTGATAGCCTGCCCAAATTCATCCCTGCGCCTTCTGTATTTACAAATATAACGCTTTTATTATACTACATTTCCTTTTTATTTCAAGCGATCCCTTATCCGCGTCATTCATCCTCCGCCCATGCCAGCGCACATTTCACCGCCTTCTTCCACCCTTTCAGCAGTGAGGTCCGCTTTTCTTCCTTCATCTGCGGCTGAAATACCCTGCCGATCCGCCAGTTTTCCCGGATCTCCTTTTTGTCCTTCCAGTAGCCCACAGCCAAGCCCGCAAGATAGGCCGCCCCAAGAGCTGTCGTTTCAATGCACTCCGGCCTGTGGACCGAAATATCCAACACATCCGACTGAAACTGCATAAGGAAGTCATTTGCGCTTGCGCCGCCGTCTACTTTCAGGCTTTTTAAATGGATCCCGCTGTCCTGTTCCATCGCCCACAGCACATCTGCGGTCTGATAGGCAATAGACTCCAGCGCGGCCCGTATAAAGTGTTCCTTGGTACATCCCCTGGTCAGGCCCACCACAGTTCCCCTGGCGTATTGGTTCCAGTACGGCGCCCCCAGCCCCGCAAACGCCGGCACGATATACACCCCCGCAGTGTCCTCTACCGCCTCGCTGTACTCCTGCGTCTGGGCGGCGCTGCGGATCATGCGCATACTGTCCCTAAGCCATTGGACGCCTGCCCCGGCCACAAACACGCTGCCCTCCAGGGCGTACTCCGGCTTTTCACAGGTTCCGGCCGCTATGGTGGTCAGCAGGCCGGACCTGGAGCAAATAGCCTGCTCCCCCGTATGCATCAGGAGAAAACACCCCGTACCGTAAGTATTCTTCACCTCACCCTGTTCAAAACAGCACTGCCCGAACAGCGCCGCCTGCTGGTCTCCCGCCGCTCCCGCAATAGGGATCTCACCGCCCAGGACAGAGGCGTCCGAATATCCGAAGAGACAGCCCGAGGGCTTTACCTGGGGCAGGATCGAGGCCGGAATGTGAAACCGCTCCAGGATCTCCTCATCCCAGCAGAGGCGATGAATGTCGTATAGCATAGTCCGGGAAGCGTTGGTGTAATCCGTCACATGCACCGCCCCTCTGGTCAAATTCCAGATCAGCCAGGTATCCACCGTGCCAAACAACAGTTCCCTCGCTTCCGCCTTTTCCCTGGCTCCAGGCACATTCTGCAGGATCCAGGCGATCTTGGACGCGCTGAAATAAGCATCCGGGATCAAACCTGTCTTTTCCCGGATCACCCGGTCAAACCCATCCCGCTTCAATTCCTCGATCTTGTCGGAAGTCCGGCGGCACTGCCAGACGATCGCATTGTATACAGGCTCCCCCGTGTTTTTATCCCATAAGATAGTAGTCTCCCGCTGGTTCGTGATACCGATGGCCGCGATCTGTTCCGGCGAAGCCCCCATCATAGCCATACATTCCATGGCCACCGCAAGCTGTGAAGACCATATTTCCATCGGGTTGTGTTCCACCCAGCCCGGCTGCGGATAATTCTGCGTAAATTCTTTTTGTGACATGGAACAGATATTTCCCGCTTTATCAAACAGGATGCAGCGGGAACTGGTGGTCCCCTGATCCAGCGCCATAATATATTCCTTCATATACCCTCATTTCCGCCGGCCGGACACCGGCCCGGCTGTTTGCTCAGCCCTATCCCTTCCCCACGTTTGCCGTGACGACCACGTCCACGCCAGTACCGCACACATTCTCTGCCGCCACATCCCCTATGCGCACCGGGGCCGCCAGCCGGATCCCTTTCAGGGCTTTAATGCAGTCTCCGATCTTGTCCTTTGGTATATCGGCGGCCGTCTTTACGGGCGCCACGGGCAGCTCCCCGCCCTCTATCCGCACCAGGCTGGTGACAGTACGCCGGGGATCCGTCAGCTCCTTCGTCACATAATCCGCCCCCCGGGGACAGGTATTCCCGGTGATCTCCCGGATCTTTCCGTCCTCCATGTCCACCGTGATATTGCAGCCCAGAGGACAGCGAATGCACACAAACTCTCTGGTTGCGTTCCGATGTTCTCCCATTTGATTTAATCCCTCCCCCGGCTCTCCGCCCGGACCGAGACCGTGATCTCCTCCGGATCCTCTATCTGCTCCAGTTCCGCTCTTTTTAAGATAACCTGCTCCATCTCCCCGGGAGCAAGGATCTGCTTTTTCTGGCTTTTTAGTATTTTACCGCCGCAGCTGACCTCAATGGCTGCGTTGCGGAAGACATTTCCCACCCGGAAACGCACGACCTGGGTTTCCTCCATACGGCTCACATCCACGGAGGAGGGAACGGTGTAACGCACTCCCTGCACCGCCCGGATGGGGATCCCCCTCCCCTGCCCGGAACGGCTGCCGGACAGATACGCCGCCGCGTTTTTCCCCGCCTGAGCCGCCTCCTGGGACACATAATCCACCAGATCGTGGACATGAAGCACGTTGCCGCAGGCAAACACGCCTTCCCGGCTGGTCTCCAGGCTCTCGTCCACCTCCGGCCCGCCCGTAACCGGATTCATCTTTACCCCAAGAGTTTCCGAGAGTTCGTTTTCCGGAAGCAGCCCGCAGGACAAAAGAAGAGTATCACAGGGGATCTCCTCCTCCGATCCCGGAACAGGCTTCAGATTTTCATCCACCCTGGCCACAGTGACGCTTTCCACACGCTCCTTCCCCTTTATGTCCACCACCGTGTGGCTGAGTTTCAGGGGGATTCCAAAATCGTCCAGGCATTGGACAATATTTCTTTTCAGACCCCCGGAATACGGCTGAAGCTCCGCCACCAGCTTTACCTTCGCGCCTTCCAAAGTCATACGCCGGGCCATGATCAGCCCGATATCCCCAGACCCCAGGATCACGATCTCTTTTCCGGGCATCCTGCCCTCCATATTCACATACCGCTGGGCTGTCCCGGCGGAATAAATGCCGGCAGGCCGGTAGCCGGGGATGTTCAGCGCCCCGCGAGCCCGCTCCCGGCATCCCATCGCCAGGATCACCGCCCTGGCTTCTATCTGATACAGCCCCTCTTCCCGGTTCATGACTGTGACTTTTTTCCGGCTTTCTTCCGCCTCCAGATCTATCACCATCGTGTTCAGCTTATAGGGAATTTTCTGTTCCAGGACTTTCTCGATATATCTCCCCGCATACTCCGGCCCGGTCAGCTCCTCCTTAAAAGTATGCAGCCCAAATCCATTGTGGATACACTGGTTCAGAATACCGCCAAGCCGGGAATCCCGTTCCAGCACCAGAAGGTCTTCCACCCCTGCTTCCCTTGCGGCAATAGCGGCTGCAAGGCCCGCCGGCCCGCCGCCGATGATCACCAAATCCTTTTCCATCCTGCCCTCTCATTCCGCCTGCGGCAGATACGCCGCGGGCCAGGTCTTATCCCCTCCGGAATCCCCTTCCTCCGGAAATCCTCTATGCCTCTCCCTGGATCCCGTCCTTGATGTAGCCCGTCAGGAATCTGGAATTTTCACCGTTTTTACAGATCTCGCCCGCATCCTTCCCCAGCTCCCGCGCCAGGATCTCCACCGTCCTTGGCGAGCAGAACCCTGCCTGGCACCGCCCCATTCCGGCCCGGGTACGGCGTTTGACGCCGTCTATGGTAGTGGCGCCCAACGGCCTGTGAATGGCATCCAGGATCTCTCCCTCCGTCACCAGCTCACAACGGCACACCACGTTGGCATACAGGGGATTTTCGGCGATAAGCCTCTTTTGCTCCTCCGCCGTAGCCGATGCCATGCCGCGGATCCCCTTCCTGACCGCCACAAAACTGTCCTTTTCCGGAACCGGCAGATATTCCCGCACCAGCTGCGCCATATATTTCCCCAGCGCCGGGGCACAGGTCAGCCCCGGCGATTCGATCCCGGCCGCGTCGAAAAAGCCGGGGGCTCCCGCCGCCTGCCCCAGGATAAAGTCATCCCCCTCCTCGTGGGCCCTAAGCCCCGCAAAGGAAGTGATCACCTGCTTCACCGGAAGGTTTCTGACGCTGAGGGAAGCCCGCCTCAGCAGATCCTCTATCCCCGCCTGGGTGGTGTTCAGCGCTTCCGGATCCTCCACGTCCACAGCGGTAGGGCCCGCCAGCAGATTACCGTGGACCGTAGGCGTTACCAGCACCCCTTTCCCATAGACGGTAGGCAGTTGGAAGATAGTGTGGCTCACAAACCCGCCGACCTTTTTATCCATCAGGCAGTATTCGCCCTTCCGTGGGATAATGTGAATTTTTTCCGGGCTGACCATGTTGTGAAAACGGTCCGCGTAAACCCCGGCGGCATTGACTACCGCCTTTGCCTCAAAGCTTCCCCGGCCGGTAAGCAGGCGGTACCCCTTCCCCGTCTTTTCTATTTCCCGCACTTCCGTGTTCAGGAAAAACTCCGCCCCGTTCACCGCCGCGTTCTCCCCCAGGGCGATGGTCAGCCCAAAAGGACACACGATACCTCCTGTCGGCGCGTACAGGGCGGCTTTCACTTCATCCGAAACGTTTGGTTCCAGCTCTTTCACCTGCTCCCGCTCCAGGATTTCAAGCCCTTCCACGCCGTTTTCCCGGCCCTGCTCCAGCAGCCTTTTCAGGGTCTCCCGATCCTCCTCCCGAAAACAGAGCACCAGGGAACCGTTCCTCTTATATGGAAAATCCAGCTCCTTTGACAGGCCCTCCATCATCCTGCTGCCCTCCACGTTTAGCCTGGCCTTAAGGCTTCCGGGCCTGGCGTCAAACCCGGCATGGGCAATACCGCTGTTCGCCTTGGAAGTTCCCTCGCATATGTCCGAAGCCCGCTCCAGCACCGCCACCTTCCAATCATACCTGGAAAGCTCCCTTGCGATCCCGCAGCCGGTAACTCCGGCTCCGATCACGATCACGTCATACATACACATTATCCCCCGCTCCGCATTTTTTGAAAAGGAGCGGAAAACCACGCGAAACAATGCCGGCGCTACGGCATTCTTTGTATGGCTCTCCGCTCGCAACAACAGGGATCCCCCGTTTCAAGGCAGGATACCCTCGCACGGCCAGATCACAAAGTCAGATCCACCAGGCTGCCGCCCTTTACCTCCACGTATTTCCTGTCCTCCACAAGAAGCCATACGCTGAGGATGCTGGGGTTGTAAACACAGCTGTTGTCCGCCGTAAACTGAAGCCTCCTTGCCGCTTCCATATAATCGATGATCTCAATATTGGTGGCATACCATATATCTTCCCTGCCGCCCATATATTCACAGAACTTTTCTATCACTTCCCAGTTCTGGCCGCTGTCGAACTCATAGCTATGCCCCCCCACATACATAAGCTTCAGATACTGTCTTTTCTTAAACTCCGCAAAAAACTTTGCCTTTTCCATCAATTCCGGGTCGCTGTGATGGCAGGTGGGGTGCCACTCCATCGGATCCTCCGGCAATTCATAATCTGACACAGGCGTCACAACCCTGGCATAAGCCACACCCAGCTGTCGGTACAGCTGCTTGATCTCCTCGCTGTAGGAGCCGTTCGGATACGCATGGCCCCTCACGGGCCTCCCCAACAGGCTCTCCAAGCCTTTTCTGTCCTCCAGCAGCTCTTCCGCCACCTCTGTCATGGGGCATCGGGCAATAGTTGGATGCGTCAGGGTATGGGTCGCGACCTCATGCCCCCTATAGAGCTCCGCTATCCGCTCTCTTCCAATGCGCGGCGGTTTCTGCTCCCCCACCGTTTTCCCGTAGTTTATATTGAAAGTTCCCCGGATGCCATATCGGTTGAAAATCTCCACGAGCCTCTCATCCTGTATTTTCCCATCGTCATAACTCATGGTAAGCGCCTTGGCCCTTCCCTCCGGGAAACAGATATATACCTTCATCTTTTACCTCATTTCCGCGCTGCTCTTTGCGCATAACGAGTTTGTGTCAAGCAGTGCGCGGACACAAATCTCGCGATTGAAAATTTTAATTTTCAATCTTTATACCCCCTATGCGCCCCGGCGCATATATCGCCCCCTATATGAAAATCTCTCTTCATCGGCAATTTTCTCTTCTCTTTCATATTATTACTTTTTCTTATCGCACGCAACTCTTTTTTCCCCGTTCCCCCATTGCACATTTGCATATTTTCTAGTATGATACCTTTTGTATCGGATCACATTTGCAAAAATTTGCAGATACGACAGGGAAACGCCGCGGCAGCGGCAGATTGAGAGGTAGTTATGGGCTTTATGAACAAAGATTCTCTTCGCAACAGAAGAAATGGTTTTGAAACCATGGACGGCAAGAACGCAGACTCTCCGAAAAAAATGTCCCCACTCAGGATTTTCGGCATTGTGGCCGCGGTAATCGTCGTCCTCATCCTGGCAGCCAACTCGACCTATGAGATCAAAGAGCAGGAACAGGCAGTGCTGATCACGCTCGGCCGGGCTCAGGCTGTCACTTCTCCCGGCCTTCATTTTAAGATCCCTTTTATCCAGAAGGTACGGAAGGTAAACACCACGATACAGGGATTTTCGATCGGCTACGATATGGATACCAATGAGACGATCTCCGACGAATCTCTTATGATCACTTCCGATTTCAATTTTATCGACGTGGATTTTTATGTGGAATACCGCTACAGCGACCCCGTAAAGGCGCTCTATGCCTCTTCCAGCCCTCTGGACATCCTCCGGAACATCAGCCAGAGCTGCATCCGCACCGTCATAGGCAGCTACCCGGTTGACGATGTGCTTACCACAGGCAAAAACGAGATCCAGGCAACCATCCGCGATATGATCCTGAGCCGTCTGGAAGATCAGGATATCGGCATTCAGCTGGTAAACATCACCATCCAGGATTCCCAGCCTCCTACCACCGAGGTCATGGAAGCGTTCAAGGCGGTAGAAACCGCCAAGCAGGGAAAGGAAACCGCGCTGAATAATGCGAACAAATACCGCAACGAGCAGATCCCGTCTGCAGAAGCAAAAGCGGACGCCATTGTAAAGGAGGCGGAAGCCCAAAAGACCGAGCGCGTCAATGAAGCCACCGCACAGGTGGCGCGGTTTAACGCCATGTACGAGGAATACATCAAAAATCCCGCCGTCACAAGGCAGCGCATGTTTTTTGAGGCCATGGAAGATGTCCTTCCCGACTTGAAGGTGATTATCGAAAGCCCTGACGGGGATATGCAGACCATCTACCCGCTGGAATCTTTTACCGGTTCCCAGACAACGGAAACTGACAACGGCACTTCGAGAGAAAACAACAACAGCGCGGCAGACAGCAGCGCTGAAGAATAAGGAGGCCCCTATGAAAACAGTAAAACGTATCATTATCATCCTGGTATTATTTGCGATCCTGATCCTGGGCTCCTCCAGCATCGTCATCACACACGAAAATGAATACAGCCTGATCCGCCAATTCGGAAGGATCGACCATGTGATATCGGAGGCCGGGATCAGCTTTAAGCTGCCCTTTCTCCAGAGCGTGGACACGCTGCCCAAGGAGACGCTTTTTTACGATCTCTCCCCTTCCGACGTGATCACCAGCGATAAAAAGACCATGATCTGCGACAGCTATATCCTGTGGCACATCACCGACCCCTTAAAATTTGCCCAGACGCTGAACTCCTCTATCACCAACGCCGAGAGCCGCCTGGACGCTATCGTGTACAATTCTACCAAAAACGTGATCAGCAGCACTACTCAGGATGATGTGATCTCCGGCCGGAACGGCGCCCTCTCCCAGGCCGTCATCGACAGTATCGGCTCCTCGCTGAACCAGTACGGCATAGAACTCCTGGCCTTTGAGACAAAGAAGCTGGATCTGCCCAGCGACAATAAATCCGCCGTATATGAACGCATGATCTCCGAGCGCGACAATATTGCGGCCACCTACACAGCGGAAGGCAGCTCTGAAGCCCAGATCATTCGCAACACCACCGACAAAGAAGTTACCGTAATGCTGTCGGAGGCAGAAAAACAGGCGGAGATCCTCGTTGCGGAGGGAGAGGCCGAGTACATGCGCATCCTTTCGGAAGCTTACTCAGACCAGTCCAGGCAGGAATTTTATTCCTTCGTGCGCAGCCTGGACGCCCTCAAGATCTCCATGCAGGGAGGCAACAAGACGGTGATCCTGTCACCGGATTCCCCCATCGCACAGATCTTTTACGGGAATTAAAAGGATCCCTCTTTTTCAAACATGGCGGTGAGGGTTACGCCTCCCGTGGGTATCTGCAGGGTAACAGTCTCCTGTTTCGCTTCTTCCGGAGACAGCGGGCTGCTGCACTGCCACCCCACAAAGCGATATCCCTTTTCCGCCACGGCTGTGGCCGTCACAGGATAATCCGTAAAATAGGTGCCGCTCCAGCTTCCATCCGTCAGCTGCGGCGCGATCGTGTTTAAAAGAACGCTGCCAGCGTCCTCGTCATTCACTTTCAACGTTACCGTCTCCCTGGTTCCCACAAGCCCCAGCTCTTCCGCCATATAGCCGGAAATGGCCTCTGTCCTGGCGGGGAAAAAAGTTTCCATCCAATCCGGATACATGCCCCACCATTCCATGACCACACCCCAGCTTTCCATGGCTTCCGTGGCCCTCTCCACTGTGAAATCCGTATTCATCATATCCATAAAACTTGTGACAAACTGCCTGCGAAAGCCAGCGTTTTTTGTCAGCTCCACCCAAAGGCGGCGAGTGTTGAACGCGGGGCCGGCATAGTGGGTATCCAGCGTAAACGTATTGATTTCTTCCACCCGGTACCCATAATCGCCGTTTTCCAGGTCAAGGTCATACAAGGCCCATCGCCAGCGGCCATCCTCATAATCGCCATATCCGTTCCGCCTTGAGCGCCAGCAGATCGTATTTTTCACTTCGCTGTAATCCAGATTTGCAAAATAAAGATTTACGCAGGAAAAGTCAATATAGCTCTGGATATCCACCAATTCCCCAAATTCTTCGTATGCAGGATCATAAGTCAGGTCATGGGTATCCAGGAAATCATAGATTGACTGATAAAGCTCCTGATCCGACTCCTCCCCGGACTGGACCTCCCCGGCTTTTACAATGATCACATTGTCGTCGTCTACGCCGTAATTTTCCTGAAAATATTTTTCGGAATACTTCTCCTGGGCAATTGTGATATACCAGAGCGCTCCGTTGAGGTAGACGATCACCTCTCTGCTGTCTGCAGACGCCACATCCCTGTCCTGGACCAAATGCTGAATATAACCATTCATAAAGCCGGAGCGCAGCATAAAGGAATGGCTGCGCCTTTCCCCAAACAGCGGAAGATCAAACCAGTTGCTTCCCCCGTACTCCTTCCTGGCATAGACGGAAAACCGCTTGTTTGCCACATCCCTGGCAGACGCCCCCTGGATGCGGATCCCAACCGGCTGCTGCAGATAGCTTTCCTTCCCGTTAAATATCTCCAGCACCGCCGGCCTCTCCCATTCCTTTCCCTCCTGTTGGAAATTGGGCACGGGCGCGGGCTGCGAACGATCGCCGAAATACCAGTCATCGTATGCCTTCCCTGTCACATAAATCCCGTTTTCCCCGAAAAGGTCATCCGGGTCCGCCACCAGAGAGACCACCGTACAATCTTCAAATCCGGTCGGTTCGGTAAAATAAGTTGCGGTGACAACCCTCCCAGCCGTGCCGTCCTTATCGCTTATCGCCACCGCGCGGACCACGGCCGCTCCTATGGCATGGCTTTCCCCCTCTCCGCCCAGCCAGTCTGTCTGCATATTCTGGATCTGGATCACATCGGAATCCCTTCCCGTTCCCGGGCTGACCCATATGGGCTCCCTGTAGAGAAGGGCCTCCCTGTCAGGAAGGCTGCCGTCCAGAGTATAATAGGCAGAATATCCCTCCGGCACCGTGATCTGCAGCTCGAAAGGCCCTTCATAAAACCCGCTCTCCGCGGAGAAAACCGGCTCCGCCACCCTCCCGCTTCCTTCATATTCCGTTTTTTGTTGCATCCGCATCCCGACGATCACTCCCACAATGCCTGCCGCTGTCAGCAGGATCAACGCAAGTACCGTCAGGACGTCCATTTTGTCCACCTTTTTCATAGTTTCCTATTATAACATATTCCCACCTGCTTGTGAACTGCCTCGGCTGCACTTTGGCAAACCGCTTCGGGCTGGGCATCGGGAAACACTTATGACACGCCGCCTGAAAGCAAAACCCCCGGATGGTGGAAGCATCCGGGGGCAGCTTTTCCCGCGGTATGCGCCCCAGGCGCACCGCAGAGCCGTATATACTAAAACAAAGAACCGATCAAAAGCTTACTCAACATCCTGCAGCGCGGCAAAGTCCTCTTCGCCTGTGCGGACTTTTACTACCTTATCAACACTGTAGACAAAGATCTTGCCGTCTCCGATATGCCCGGTGTACAGCGCCCTCTTGGCTGCCGCGATCACCTGATCCACAGGAATCTTGCTGACTACCACTTCCACTTTCACCTTGGGCAGCAGCGTAGCATCCATCTCAACGCCACGGTACATTTCGCCGGCGCCCTTCTGGACACCGCATCCCATTACCTGGGTCACAGTCATACCCGTCACGCCCAGGTCGTTCATTGATTTCTTCAGCTGATCATACCTGGACAGCTTCGCGATGATGACCACCTTGTAAATACCGGAAGCGGAAACCACAGGGGCCGTTGCCACAGGTACAGCCGCATCTCTTTTGACCTGAGACGCTTCATCATACTCGCCAGTACCGAGATCCGTATTTTCGTTGACCTCCATCGTCATGGTGTTCGAAACATCCATGATGGAGAAGCCGGAATATGCGGAAGCCAAGCCATGCTCCATCGCATCCAGTCCGATGATCTCCTCCTCCTCTGTCACACGAAGTCCAAGCAGCGCCTTAATGATCAGGAAGGTGATGACAATAGTGACCGCAGTCCATGCCATGGTGGCAAACATTCCTAAGAACTGAATCCCAAGCTGTTCAAAACCGCCCCCATAGAACAGGCCCTCTCCGGCGATCTGGTTTGCCCCAAAGCTCACGCCGTCTCCGTAGCCTCTTGCAAAAGCAGGCGCTGTCTCTGTAGCGAAAAGCCCTACTGAGAGCGTACCCCAGATACCGTTCAGGCAGTGTACCGCAACCGCACCCACCGGATCGTCAATATGAAGCTTGTAATCCAGGAGCCACACGCCGAACACCACCAGCACACCGGAAACCGCGCCAATTATGATCGCGCCGAAAGCATCGCACACGTCGCAGGGAGCGGTAATGGCCACAAGGCCCGCCAGAGACGCGTTCAGGCACATGGAAACATCCGGCTTGCCGTACTTGATCCAGGTAAAGATCATGCAGACCACCGTCGCCACAGAGGGCGCGATCGTCGTCGTCAAAAAGATGGAACCCAGCTCCTCGATCGAAGTTGCCGCCGCTCCGTTAAAGCCGTACCAGCCAAGCCACAGAATAAACACGCCAAGACACCCAAGCGGAAGATTGTGGCCGGGGAACGCGTTTACTTTAGTGATCTTTCCGGATTTGTCTTTAACAAACTTCCCGATACGGGGCCCAAGGATCGCCGCACCTACCAATGCGCTGATACCGCCCACCATGTGGATACAGTTGGAACCGGCGAAATCATGGAAGCCCATCTGCGCCAGCCATCCGCCGCCCCATGTCCAGTGTGCCTCCACCGGATAGATGATTGCGGAAATCACTGCGGAATACACGCAGTAAGAAAGAAACTTTGTTCTTTCCGCCATAGCCCCGGAAACAATCGTCGCCGTGGTAGCACAGAACACCAGGTTGAACACAAAGTTGGACCAGTCAAAACTCTCATAGCTGGTAAAAATGTCAAATCCGGGCTTACCGATAAATCCCACCAGATCTTCTCCCAGGAAGAGGCCAAAACCGATCAGTATAAACATTACCGTACCGATACAGAAATCCATCAGGTTTTTCATCAGGATATTTCCCGCATTTTTCGCCCTGGTAAATCCGGTCTCCACCATGGCAAAACCTGCCTGCATCCAAAACACCAGCGCCGCGCCGATCAAAAACCAGACGCCGTACACTTCGCTGTTTATAGCGCTTAAAATCTCCTCTGCCATAACTTTTTCCTCCTCATAAAACAAAAATAGCGACACTTGGGGCTTCCACTTCGAAGCTCCTTCGCATCGCATTCTCTGCGGCCTCTGCCGTCGGCCACGGCAACCGTCCGCACGGCCTGCATTTCAGCCTGCCGCTTCAGCTCTTTTGTTCGGCCACGCGCGTGATACGCCAAACAAAAAGGCACTATGGGAATCCCACAGCGCCTTTGCTTGTGATTGAGTATATCATTCCACGTTTCATGTGTCAATCATAAAATTTATACATTTTTTAACATAATTTCACAATTTTTTCGTTATTTTTAACAGACAGGTCCTTCCACCGTCACAGCGCCGGCTCTCCGCGCTCACCGGTCCGCATACGAACCGCGTCCTGCACGTCCAGCACGAAGATCTTGCCTCCGCCGATATCATCCGTATCGATCTCCTTCACCAGCCTGTCTATGAGCTTTCCCGCCAGCTCGTCCTCAACCACGGTCTCCACCTTCACCTTGGGCAACAGATCCACCTTATATTCCGCCCCGTGGAATTTCTTTACAACGCCTTTCTGACTCCCATGGCCCATCACATTCAGAATACTGAGGCCGCTCACATCCACATCCTCCAGAATGGCCTTCACATCGTCAAGCATTTCCGGTTTGATAATGATTTCCAGTTTTTTCATGCTGCACTCCTCCCTGCCTGCATCCATTATACGCTTTCCGGTTGTAATGTCAACCGGGCAACAGGCGCTTGCGGCATAACATGGCAGAAATCTGCTGCGCAAACAAACTTTTGAAAAAATAAGAGAAGTGGCATACTAAAGTAAAAAGGAAAAATTGCGGGATGAATGAGTATATGCACAAGTCACACAATATAAATAACAGCGCTAATGTACCACTTTGTATGTCCGGCAAAATATCGGCGAATAATAATGGATAAAAAAGTAATCAAGCGATAAAGAAACATGTCAGGAAATCGAAAACGATATGAAATAAGGTTTCTGGAAGTAGGAACGGATCAAGATCATGTGCGTTTTCTGATACAATCAGTGCCAACATATAGTCCGAAAAAGATTATACAGATAGTGAAGAGCATAACAGCCCAGGAAGCGTTTATAAAATGCCCGGATGTGAAGAAAAACTATGGGGTGGGGAATATGGGGCAAATGGATATTATGCGGCAACAGTGGGGGAACAGCCTCACTCCCTCTCCCCCGCCACCAGCTGGGCGATCAGCTGCTCCACTTCCTGAAGCTGCTCCCGGGATTTTTCCCGGTGGCTCTGCCGGCGGTATTGAGACGGAGACATACCCTTCATGGCGTGGAACGCCTTTGCAAACACAAGCGCATCGCTATACCCGCAGGAGAGGGCGATACTCTCTATCGGGTAAGCGGTGGAATCCAGCAGCTCCCCCGCCTTTGTAATGCGGAAGGTGGTAAGAAACCTTTGGGGCGACATGCCAAGGTACGTCTGGAACAGCGTATAGAGGTAGCTCCTGTTGATACAGACATAATCCGCTACATCTGTGACTTTGATAGGATTACAATAATTGCTCTGGATAAAGGAGACCGCCTGCTTTACATAACGGTTTCCTTTATTTTCCTCATCCTTTGCCACCACGCCGGCGCTCTTTGCCAACACGGAAAGGAACACACTCATCAACCCGTTCCTCCGCAGCTCATCCGCCAGCCCAAAGGTATTGTGCTCCATCATATCCCGCACAATGGAATAAAGTTCCTGATCCCTGTCACAGGAAAACACCGGGTGTCTGGCGGAAAGCCCCATGGAAGCAAGATATTCCCCCGCCCGGCTTCCGCCAAATCCCACCCAGAGATAACTCCAGGGTTCCTTCTCATCCGCCTGATAAAAGGCAAGTTCATCGGGCTGTATCAAAAAGCCATAGCCTGCCTCCAGCCGATATTCCTTGTCATGAAATCGAAAGAACCCCTTCCCGCTGAGCACATAGTGGATCAGATAATGCGGTTTGGAGGCAGGGCCGAAGCTGTGAAGGCTTTCCGTCTGGGAACAGCCGCAGCAATTCACATATAGGCTTCCTGTCTTGTCGTTTTCAAACCCCAGCTTGAAAGCTTTCTCCATAGCTCCGTCCCCTCTCTGCCACGATCACCGGAACTTTTTCTCACAGGATGAACTCTTTTTTGTCCAGATCTTCCTGTACCCGTTCCAGATCCTTGCGGATGGAAAGCTTCTGGGGGCAGGCGGCCTCGCATTTCCCGCACTTGACGCAGCACTTTGCCTGCTTGCTTTCCCCCAGCTCATTCTCCCAGCTCCACCGAACCATATTATAGTTCTGGTACATATGGTAGGTATTCCACACCCTGAAATTTCCGGGGATATCCACGCCGGCAGGACAGGGCATACAGTACCTGCATCCTGTGCAGCCGTTCTTTACCCGGCTCTTGATCAGTGTCACGATATCGTGGATCTCCTGGCTTTCCCGTTCCGACAGAGGCCGGAAATCCGAGAATGTCTTCAGATTGTCTTCTACCTGCTCCATAGATGACATACCGCTGAGAACTACCTTAACCCCCGGAAGGCTTCCCACCCATCGCAGGGCGAAAGAAGCCACAGATGCCCCCGGATCCAGAGAGCGGAACCTCCCTGTAATATCATTTGCAAACGCCGCAAGGGAACCGCCCTTTATAGGCTCCATGATCACTAACGGAACTCCCTTCTCTTCCGCCAGCTCATAGCCTTTCAGCCCTGCCTGCTCTTCCGCATCCATATAATTGAGCTGGATCTGGCAGAAATCCCAATCCCGGTAATTCAGGATCTGCTCGAACGCATCATAGCCGTCGTGGAAGGAAAATCCAAGATAACGGATCTTTCCCTGCGCTTTCAGCTCTGCCAGCCGATCCACCACTCCAAGCTCCACCATTTTCTCAAACCGTTCCCTGCCCAGGGCATGAAGTAGATAAAAATCGATATAGTCCGTCTGAAGCCTGTGAAGCTGTTCCTCAAACAGCCGATCCACGTCCTCTAAAGAATTTACCATCCACACAGGCAGCTTTGTGGCAAGATAAAACGAGCTTCTGTCATACTTTTTCAGCACTCTCCCAACAAAAGGCTCGCTGTCTCCCCCATGGTACGGATAAGCCGTATCAATGTAGTTTACTCCGGCGGAAATCGCCCGATCCAGCATCTTTTCCGCTTCCGGCTCGTTGATCTTCCCTCCCTCCGTCACGGGAAACCTCATACAGCCGAAGCCCAGCAGAGAAGTTTCAATTCCCAGTTTCTCCAGTTTCCTTTTTTCCATTTTCCTTCCTCCTTCTTTCTGTGCTGTTCCCTTCCCCCTCAAATTTACAGATCGGTAAATCGAAACCCGGCTTTAAATCCGGTATCGGTAAAGGCCCTTTCATATTCGTCCGGTGCAAATAGCGTGATCTCCGGAAACTGTGCCCTGCCGGAGGAAAGCGCTTCCAACGCCGGCACAAAAGGGCCGCACCTGCTTCCCACAATAGTGATCTCATTTACGGCCACCAGGCTAAGCGGCAGGGAAACCTCTCCGGCATAAGTGCTTTTCAGTACGATCGTGCCTTTTTTCCGGACCAGGCCGAGAGCCTGTTTTATTCCCTCGGGAGATCCTGTGGCCTCTATCACGACCTCATAAGCCTCCTTCTCCCGTTCCAATGTCACTTCCGCGTAGGGTGCAAATCGTTCCAGCTTTTCAGGATGCTTCCCTATCACCGTCACTCTGCGCCCTCTGGAACAGAACGCCTGTACAACGCAATAAGCCAGCCTTCCGTCACCCAGGACCGCAACATTCCTGTCATCCGTAAACGACACCTGTGTCATAATCTCAAAAGCTGCTGCCAAGGGTTCCGTATATATGGCTTTTTCCATGGGAAGCCCCTCCGGGACAAGGTGCAGCAGAGATGTCTCTATGGTCATATATTCCGCAAAACAGCCATCTTTTTGATTCATGCCCAAAACCCGCCTGTAGGTGCAGTGGGTGGGACGGCCGGTGCGGCAATAGATACATTTTCCGCAGGAAGCGTTCAGCTCTCCCACCACTGTCTTTCCTATCAGAGAAGGATCCGGGGATTTTTCCACCACACCCACAAACTCATGTCCCATAACGCCGCGGAAATCAGGTCTGTACCCCCGCAGGATCTCCTTATCGGTATTGCACACCGCGGCCAGGCAGATCCGTATCAGGCTTTCTGTGGGAGCAGGTACCGGCTCCGGCAGATCCCGTCGATATACGGCCTTCTTTCCGTCAAAATAAATTCCCCGCATTTTCCCTCGTTTTCCTCCCATTGTCAATCTGTCGGAAATCCCTCCTGATCAAACTGCAGCCCCAGATCCCGGCTGTATTCATTGAGCCGTTCCAGGATCCGCCGGGCCTCCTCCCCCTCCGCAGGTGTCGGCTTGTAGTCGTTCCGGCTGGTCACGGAACTGACAGAGCAGGGGATCACTTTCAGCCGGGCATCCTCCTGCTTTTCTCCCTCGATAAAGGTAAAGGTCTGCTGCACGATGAGGCAGTCCTTGTCCTCCGGGTTGCGGTTGGCTCCAAAACAAAAATTCCCCAGACTATAGATTATATACTTTCCCTGGTATTCCTCAATTCCCTGAATCACATGGGGATGGTGGCCGATCACCAGGTCGGCGCCCCAGTCGATGCACTTTCTTCCCAGCGTCTTTTGATAGTCCTCCGGATAATATTCCCGTTCCACTCCCCAGTGACAGCAGGCCAGGATCAGCTGGCAGCCTTTTTCCTGTAATTCCGCAATTCCCTCTTTCAGGTATTTTTCGACGACCGCCCCATATTCCACCTCATTTACCGAGATAAATCCCACCGAGATTCCCTGAGCAGTTTCGTATATCCCGGTATACTTATCATAGGCATACGGAATGCCCGCTTCCTCCAGGGCCTTTACCGTATCGGCGCTCCCCTGTTCCAGATAATCCAGGCGATGGTTGTTCCCCATGCCCACAGCCTCCACGCTGCCTGCCGTCAGGACTTTCACGTATTCCGGGTCTCCGCTGATGCAGTAGGTCTGGTTTTCCCTGCGCTCTTCCGCCAGGGTCAGAGGCCCCTCCAGATTCACGATAGTCATATCATCCGCGCTGAAAATATCATATACATTCTCAAAAAAGTAAGCAGGATCCTGTACCTTGTCATAGGTCTCCCGAAAAGTGCCCCAATAACCCTGATCGTAATAATTTCCCAGCGTAACGTCCCCGGCCGCTGATATGGTAATATGGATCTCCTGAGGATCCGGCTCCGGTTCGGTCGGAAGCTCCGTCTCCGCCGGCTCCGGCCTTCCCTGCTCCTCCTGTCCTTCCTGCCCCGCCGGAACAGGGCTTCCGCTCAGGATTTCTTCCAGGGGAACCGGCGTTACCGGATGGACATTTCCGTTTTCCTCCGGCCGGGACATATCTCCCGGCAGCGTCCAACTGTTCCCATCCCCGCAGGCAGTCAGAAAGCATATCCCGGACACCGCCGCAAACAGGAGGATCTTTCTTCCCCGCATGGCGCTATTTCCTTTCCTTTCTGCAAAAGCGGCGCAGGCAGGCCAAAACTTCAGGGCTCCTCCCCGTAGACCTTCTCCCGCAGAAATTTCTTATTTGCCTCAAAATCTACTTCCAGCACCGACATCTTCCGTATGGTGGCATCCTTGTATGTTCCCGGCTGGGGAATGCTGTCAGGGATGATATCATAGGTCAGCAGTTTTCCCGCCATCAGGCTCAGGCGGAAGCACTCCCCCTGAGTCAGATTGGTCGTCAGATTGGGCATTAATCCGTTCACCAGTTCCCTCGCGTTGGTGAGTACCGCCGCCGGAAGCTTATGGATCACCGCCGTCAATACCTTTCTCTGGCGTTCCGTCCGGCCGAAGTCTGTTCCAAGATACCGGTTCCGGCAGTAGGCCAGGGCCTGAGGGCCGTTCAAATGCACCATGCCGCTGACGGCAGTATCCATATTGTCCGTGCCCTGAGGTCTCCCGGTGAGCATGTTATACTCCACCAGATAGCCGTTCACATACTCGATCTCCTCACTGGTCAGTTCCAGGTCCACCCCGTTCACCGCGTCCACAAGGCTGGCGAACGCTTCAAAATTTACCTGTACATAACGGTTCACGGTTATGTCAAGATTCTGTTCCACCGTCTCCATAAGGAGCTCCGGCCCCCCGAAAGAATAAGCGGCATTCAGCCGATTGCCCTCATGCCCCGGGATCTCCACATACATATCCCGAAGAAGCGAAGTCATATAGATTGTTTTTGTCTTTCGGCTGACGGAAAGCAGGATCATGGCATCCGACCGGCCGTCCTCCCCGTTCTCCCGGGAGTCGTTGCCGATCAGCAGGATATTTACCACGCCGTCTTTCTGCATGGGTGCGTCCGTTACCGACGAGACCTCCCAATAATTCATCTTGCCGTATATCACGCCCACCAGCTGGTACAGGCCGACTCCCAGCAGGAGCACGATAACCGCCACAGCCAGCAGGAATCTTTTCAGGCGGGATTTCTTTTTCTTCCTGCCCTTATCCGTATCCTGCCCGGAGACCGGGCGGTCCTTCTGCCGGCCGCTCCGGCTGCCAGAGCTTCTCTGCCGGCTGTCATCCTCGCTGTCTCGGCCGCCGGGTCTGTTGTTCCGGCTGCCTGACCCGTTCTGTGGGCCGCCGGACCTGCTGTCTCGGCTGCCTGAACCGTTCTGCGGGCCGCCGGATCTGCTGTCTCGGCTGCCCGACCCGTTCTGCGGGCCGCCGGATCTGTTGTTCCGGCTTCCTGAACCGTTCTGCGGGCCGACCGACCTGCTGTCTCGGCCGCCCGACCCGTTCTGTGAGCCGCCGGATCTGTTGTTCCGGCTTCCCGAACTTCCTCCCTGACTGCGGGAAACCGGGCCCCTTACTGCGGGTTCACTGTCCCAGTCTTCTTCGTAAAACTGATATTTTGGCTCCGATGTACGCCCGGAAGCCGTATTTTTCCGGTTTCCGGTATTATTTCCGCGCTTCTCCGCACTCCCGATAACATTCAGCTCCTTTTCCTGCTTTTCTTCTTCCTCGATGGTATACAGCTGGAGCTCCCGCTGAAGAAAATCCTCCAGCCCCTTCTGGATCTGTTCCATCTCGTTTTCTGCCCGCTCGCTCATATATCAACCTTTCCCGGAGGGGACGCGTCAATCTATCCGCAGTATCAGCCCAAGTATCCTTTCGGCACAGATCTCCATCTGTTCCCTGGTGAGAGCACCTTTCTTCCGCGCCTCCAAAAGTCTCTCGGGAAAACCGCAGCCCATCTTTACATCGTTTCCTGCGCCCGTCTCCTTATAATGCTCCCCAAATGTCCACCAGTCCGTAGTCACCATGCCGTCAAAACCCCATTCGCCCCGGAGGATATCCTCCAAAAGTTCCCTGTTCTCCGACGCCCTGCGCCCATTTATGATATTGTAGGAAGACATAATGCTCCAGGGCTTAGCCTCCTTCACGATGATCTCAAATGCCTTCAGGTATATTTCCCGGATCGCTCTCTCGGAAGCTCTGGAATCGCTGTCTCTGCGGTTTGTCTCCTTATTGTTCAGCGCGAAATGTTTTACCGTGGCCGCCACATGATTGCTCTGAATGCCCGTCACCATTGCCGCCGCCATTTTACCTGTCAGATAGGGATCTTCCGAATAATACTCAAAATTCCTGCCGCAGAGAGGGCTCCTGTGGATGTTTACCGCAGGCGTGAGCCACACTCCAATGTTATTCTCCTTCACCTCAGCGCCTCCGGCCTGACCCACCGCCTCCGTTATCGCCGGGTTCCAGGTACAGGCCAACAGTGTGGCACAGGGCCATGCAGTGGTGCAGACGCCGCACCTGGGATCGATCCGCAGGCCGGCAGGCCCGTCTGCCGTCATGACGGACGGCACCCCGTAATCCGGAAGGTTCCCGTAACCAAAGGTATTCGCTACGCCTGTGTTTGGCTGTCCTCCCAGCAGTGCCGCAAGATCCTCATCGGAGAGCTGTGCCAGAAATTTCCCCATAGAAAGTGTGCCGTCCGCCACTTCTTTCAGGAAGTGAATGTTCTCCCGGGCTTTCCAGAACTGCTGCCCTTTGCGGTATCTCACTTCCGGCGTCATGGCGTCCGTCTCTCCCCGGTCCTGAGGGGTCAGGATACTGGCATCCGTATCGATAGGCTCCCCCTGGGGAAGCTCTTCAAAGGTGCCGTCGGAGAGCATTCTTCTCTTTAACTGTACGGGCGCCGCCTTTTGAGAGAGCTGCTCTACGATCCGATCATCCTCCAACACCAGCGCAAAGTCATCCTCCACCGTATCCCTGACAGAAGTTCCCACATAGAAATGATATTCCCCTTTTTCCAACACATACGCGGAACGGGCCACTTTCCCAATGTCATCGTAGGAGGCCATATTCGTGACCTTGAAACGCAGGATCACCCTCTGTGTCTCCCCCGGCTCAAGAAGCCTCGTCTTCTGGAACGCCGCCAGTTCCCTGGCCGGCTTGCCGAGCTTTCCCTGGGGAGCGCTATAGTACACCTGCACCACTTCTTTTCCGGCCATACTCCCCGTATTGCAGACATCCACGCTGACCCGCAGAACATCTCCCCGCTGTTCCACCAGCGGCATGGCCAGAGAAAACTCCGTGTAAGAAAGTCCAAACCCAAAGGGATAGTTTACCTTCGCCGCAGCCCCGGGGATCGTCTCAAAATACCGATATCCCACATAGATATCTTCTATGTAATCCACATACTGCTCCGAGCGGTGAAACTCCTCTGTAGAAGGATAATCTTCCAGCCTTCTGGCAAAAGTGTCCGCCAGCTTGCCGCTGGGATTTCCAAGGCCCGTCAGCAGCTCCGCCGCCGCAAGGCCGCCTTCGATTCCTCCCTGCCAGGCCATAAGCACAGATTGGACACGGTCATCCTCCTTAAACCAGTCGGTATCTACCATGCCGCCAACATTCATCACTACGATTACCTTGTCGAACGCGGCTTTGACCGCGTCCACCATGGCCGCCTCCCCATGGCTTAAGTAAAAATCCCCGTCCTCAAAGGTCTCCGCGGCCATATCCACCAGCTTCCTGTCTACAGAATTTAGGGTTTTCAGATCTTTGTCCGCCCGGCTGGTCCTGTCCCAGCCCTCCCCGGAAAACCGGCAGATGCTTATGACAGCAGTGTCAGTAAATGCCCTGGCCTTTCTCAAAAGCTCCTCCGGCACCTGTGGCTCCACAGTCATGCCCGGCATTCTGCCCTCTTCCCGCTGCCGCTTCACATTCTCCCTGTAAAAATCAGCCAGCTCTTCAAAGACGCTGACCCGGTCTCCCAGTTCCCGAAAGCCGTCATAAAGACTGCGGGAATATGCCACAGTCACATCGCCGCTTCCCCCGCCGCCTTTCACATAGTCAAAAGTTCCCTTGCCGAACAGGGCCAATCTGCTCCCCTTTTTCAGTGGCAGCACATGTTCCCTGTTCTTCAGAAGCACCATGCCTTCCTTCGCCGCTTCCTTCGACAGCTCCACATGTTCTCTACATGCCGTGATCCTTCTTCCGTCTTCCCCCATGGGAAGCACCGGCTGATATGTTGCCCTGGCCCATCTCTCCATATATTTCCCGCGCCCTCCTGCCGCAAATCTATTCCTGTTCTGCGTCTCCTGTCCTCACGATGCTAAACTCCTTGATCTCCACGCCGCCCTGGGCAAAGAAAAGCTTGATATAAAACTGCTCCTTCCTGACAGGGAAGGGAAGTTCTATGACCTGCCTCCGCCATTCCTTATCGGTTCCCTTCAGGGAAACTGTGGCCGCCAGGATCCCGTCCTGGAAAAACGACATGGGAAGCTGAGCCGCGCCCACAATATCCGGGGAAATTCTGCAGACCACCTCCAGACGATACTGCCCCTCTCTGCTCAGATGCGCCTGGATAAAGTTATTTTTGCCCATAGCCGTGTCGATCAGGGCAGGATCCACTTCCCCGCGCTCCCCGACTTCCACAGGGATCACGGGCCCGCTTATGGCCTCGCTTTCCTCCGCCGCACATTTCTTCAATTCCCTGTCCAGGTCGGTCTCAATTCCCTGCATCCTCTGCCATGCGGGAGTTGTCATCAGAAAGCGGCAGATATTTGCTACGCTCCGCTGGAATTCCCCTCTGGTGACCTTCCCTTCCCTCAGCTCTTCCAGGGAATTATCCTGGTTTGCGTTTGTAAGGGAATCCGCTGTCACCATATACAGGTCATTCTGGCAGCGGATCATGGCCGCCGTATTCCGGATAGACACCTCGCCGCCTTTCTCGCCGCAGTTCGCCCACCAATCGCTCATGACGATACCCTTGTATCCCCACTCCCCGCGCAGAATAGTAGTCAACAGGTCATAGCAGCTGGCCGTCCAGAAACCGTTGACCGGCCCATAGGTAGACATGATAGACCGGGCTTCCCCTTCCTTTACCGCGATCTCAAACCCCTTCAGATAGATCTCCCGGAGCGCCCGCTCCGAAACCACAGCATTTGCGCCATACCGATTATTTTCCTGATTGTTGCAGGCAAAATGTTTGATCGTGCCGGTGACGCCGTACCGATGCATCCCCCGCAGCTGAGCCGCCGCGATTTTTCCCGTCAACAGGGGATCCTCCGAAAAATACTCAAAATTCCTGCCGTTAAGCGGATAACGGTGAATATTCATGCCGGGCCCCAAAAGTGTATCCACCTGATTTTTCCGAAGTTCCAGCCCTTCCCAGCCGTACAGCTCTTCTACCAGCTCCTCGTTGAAGGTACAGGCCAGACAGGTACCGTTCGGCATGGAAAATGCCACTGTGCCACAGTCCATACGGATACCGCTGGGGCCGTCCGCGCAACAGCCCGCCGGCAGCCCGAACTCCCTCAGCCGATCTGTCACGCCGCCAAAGGCTCCCGCCGTCCCAGGCGTAACTTTCGGAGAACACATGCCTTCGCCGCGCACGGCGCAGCACAGTTCTTCCTCTGTAAACTGACCCAGGAAATCCCCCATTTCCGCCATGCCTGCCGCCACATCCTGGAGCCGTATCCCCTTGCTGCCCGTATAGGGATATTCTTCCGGCAGCCGCTCTGACCGTCTTTTGGCAGGATCCACCGTCCGCAGGGATGTCTGCTCCCATGCCAGGGTATATGTACCGTCCGGTTTCGGCTCGCCCGGCCGCATATGAGAAAATTCTTCCACCGGGGCCAGGGCTTCCTCCAGCTGCCGGACCACTACCAGCCGGGGAACTGTCAGGCGGCCCGCCTCCTCCCCATCCCGCACATTTTCACCTACATAAAACACATACTCGCCGGGCTCCAGCACATAACAGGATTTATGGCCGGTGGCGCCGGAATCGTCATAAGAGGCCAGCATAGTCCAGGAAACGTTGACCGTCAGCTCCTGGGTCTCCCCCGGCGCAAGGCAGTCGGATTTTGCAAACCCGCACAGACTCCGAACCGGCTTCCCAAGGACGCCCTGGGGTGCCTGACAGTATACCTGCACCACTTCTTTTCCGCTGTATGCACCGATATTTTTTACCCGGGTCCGTATCTTCATCACGCTTTTTTCCAGCATCTTCCCTCCGAAAAACACGGGGGGCAGGCCCGTCAGCTCCGACTCCAGGGAAAAAGAGGTATAAGAAAGGCCGTAACCGAAGGGATACCGCGCCTTATCCGGCGCAAACGTAGAGAAATAGCGATACCCTACATAAATATCCTCCCCGTAAAAGTTCTGCTCCGTGTTTCCATAGAAATCCGCAGCCGGGTGATCGCGAAGAGCGGACGCGATCGTATCCGCCAGCCTGCCGGAAGGGCTTACCGCGCCGCTCAGCACATCCAGAACACCGTTTCCGCCCTCCTGCCCTCCCTGCCATACATACAGCACCGCGGAGGGATTATATCGGTCCACCCATCCCATATCTATGATATTGCCCACATTCAGCAGCACCACCGTGCGCTGAAATACGCCGCAGACCGCTTCCAGCATCTGCTCTTCCAAAGAGGTCAGCAGGTAGCTTCCCGGCGCTTCCCGGTTGTCTTTATCCTCTCCGGCGGTCCTGCCGATAATTATCACGGCAGCCTCCGATTCTTCCGCGGCCTTTTGGGCCAGCTCCGCCGAAACCGGCATCTCCTCCTGATACCAGGGCTCCCCGGCCCATCCGGCCCCGGAGTTAAAGGGATGCTCCACCAGCCACTCCCTGTAACGATCCTTCACGTACCGGTTTATCACGAAATCTTCCGACTGCTCCAAAGCTTCCGCGATCCCCGTGACATACGCGGTGTTTACCATGCCGCCGGAACCTGTGCCGCACTTGTAATAGTTAAACTGGCTCCGTCCAAACAGCGCCACCTTTGTTCCCCTGGAAAGAGGCAGAACCCCTCCCTCGTTCCGCAGCATTACGATCCCTTCCGCCACAGCCTCCCGGGCTTTTGCCGCATATTTTTCCACAGAGTAGATCCTGTCAGCCATACCAATTCCTCCGCTTTCTTATCTGTTATCCTGACCCGGCCCATCCGGCATACGGATCCTGTCCTATCTGTTCCGGTACTTTTTCAGAGTGCTGCGCAGTACGTCCATATCAACGGGCTTCGCCACATGATCGTTCATCCCGGCCTCTATCGCATTTTTTACATCTTCCGCAAAAGCGTTGGCTGTCATGGCGATAATGGGAATGGTTTCCGCCTGGGGATGGCCGCTGCCGCGGATCAGCCTGGTGGCGTCATAACCGTTCATCACAGGCATCTGTACATCCATGAGGATCATGTCAAAATGGCCGTCCTCCGAGCTCCCGAACAGATCCACCGCTTCCTGGCCGTTGGAGGCTAATTCCCAATCCGCTCCCCCCATATTCAGCAGTTCACACAGGATCTCGGCGTTAAGTTCATTGTCCTCCGCCACAAGGAAGTGCAGGCCATCCAGAATATCCTTTCGGTCATCTTTTTTCGGTTCATCCGACTTTCCCTGCTCCAACGCTCCCCTGACCGCCCTTACGAATGTAGAAACGAAGAACGGTTTCGGCATAAACGCATTGATTCCGGCTTCCCGGGCCTCCTCCTCGATCTCGCTCCAGTCGTAGGAAGTAAGGATCAGTATAGGAACCTCCTGGCCCACGCAGGCGCGGATCCGGCGGGCAGTCTCCACACCGTTCAGATCCGGCATCTTCCAGTCCAGAAGGATCACATGGTAATCCTTCTCCTCCTCCCTGGCTTTCCTCACCATTTCGATGGCGGTATATCCGCTGGTAGCGTACTCCACATCTACGCCGGTATCCTCCATGATCGTCTGGATCATCTGGCAAATGTCTTCCTCGTCATCCACCACCAGCGCCCTGGAGATCGCGTTGCGCGTCCAAAATTCCTTGTCTCTGTCCTGCTCCGGCACGGCAAACTCCATCTCCACCGTGAAAACGCTGCCCTCGCCCTGCCTGCTCCTGACCTGGATCGTACCGCCCATCAGCTCCACGATACTCTTGGTGATAGGCATTCCAAGGCCGGTTCCCTGGACCTGGTTGACCGTAGAGTTGACTTCCCTGGCAAACGGGTCAAAGATCTTTTCCAAAAAAGACTCGCTCATCCCGATCCCGTTGTCACTGACTTCAAACCGAATGCGCACACTGCCGGAAGCCAGCTGCGACAGCCGGCGGATATCAAACTGGATCCAGCCGCCCTCCTGAGTATATTTCACGGAGTTGGATAACAGATTTATCAGGATCTGATTCACCCGTAGCGCGTCTCCGAGAAGGATCTCCGGTATCTGGTCGGTCACGTGCATCTCAAACTTCTGTTCCTTGGCCCGGGCCTGCGGCAGAATAATATTGCTGATGTTCTCCAACAGCTCCGGCATACTAAATTCGGCAATACTCAGCGTGGTCTTGCCGCTCTCGATCTTGCTCATGTCAAGCACATCATTGATCAGGCTCAGCAGATGCTGGCTGGAAGCAGTGATCTTACGGGTATACTCCCGCACTTTTTCCGGCTGGTCCGCATCCTTTCCCAACAACATGGTAAACCCTACAATAGCGTTCATAGGCGTCCGGATGTCATGGGACATATTGGAAAGGAAATTGCTTTTGGCCCGGTTTGCCGCTTCCGCAGCGCTGAGCGCGTTTTCCAATGTCTCTTTCAGCTGATGCTCCTCCATACAGTCGGAAAGGATCATGATACATTTCTCCGTACCTTCCACTGTGATCCGATAAAGCATTTCCTGATACCAGCGCCGCTCCCCTGTCTTATAGTGCAGCATCTCTCTCTCCCCCTGCCAGCAGCCGCCCTGAGGTATGTGGAGCAGGATCTCGTCCGACAGGACACTGATGTCATTCAGGAGCACACAGGCGATCTTTCGAATGTCTTTCCGGATCATCTCGGGCTTCAAACCGATCACCCGCTCAATGTTGGGGGTGATATACTCAGCCTCGAAGCTCTCGGGAGAAAAAAGAATAAATATGTAGTCCGTATTTTGGGCTAGAAGGCTGAACAGTGTTTCCCGGTAGCGGAGATCCGTCTCATTTTGAGAAGCGCTCTCCTTGTTGCTGTGCACGATACACACGATCAGGATCAACGCGGCCAGCACCAGGACAGCGCATACCCCGATCACTGCCGTCAGGACATACACCTGCCGCAGCGGAACCTCGCTTTCCGCACTGATCCGCTGGCATGTGCAAACGGAATAGACCACGCCGGCCAGCAATATGACCGCTGCACATAGTATAATGATCAAAACGCTTTTATGCCGCTCTTTCTTCATTTTGTCTGTTTCATTCACCTTTCTCTGAACGGATTATATAGATCTTACGCGATCTATTTCTCTTTTGTATTTCTCCTTATTGTAATGCATTATTGTAATGCATTTGGTTTTATTGTAATACATTTGGCTTTCCTTTGTCTATGTATTTTCTTGTTATTCCTCAGCGTTATTCCTCAACTATTCCTCGCCCCTATTCCTCATCCTCAGGGCAACAGTTCAGCCAGACACCTGATTTGACGGAAAATCGTGCTCGCACGATTTTTACTCCGGATACGGCAACCGAGGGAGCGCTTTTTTTGTAAGCAAAGGCAGTCGCGGAGCGACGAAAAGCGCGTGAGCGCGGCTTTGGGAATGGCGCGGGCTGAACTGTCACTCCTCCGGGGCTCCTCCGCCCTCTGGAAGCACGTCATAGGTATCCAGGAAGTGATGCTTTACACCGTCCTTTTTGTAGGCGATCACCGTGCTCAGGTTGACATTCTCCACACTTCTGAAAATATTATTTTCAATCACCGGATCTTTCGCCGCCAACTGAGAGATCAGCTGTTTTATCTCCGCCCGTTTGGACCCCTTCTCCGTGCCTCCGCAGGAAGCACAGTTTTCCGTAAACCGGCAGGCGCATTGAATAAAATGCAGATCGTTATAACGGGCCCAGTGGATAATATCGGCCTCCCGGACCAGATACATGGGCCGTATCAGCTCCATACCCGCAAAATTGGTACTGTGAAGCTTCGGCATCATGGTCTGCATCTGCCCGCCGTACAGCATCCCCATAAGAATCGTTTCTATCACATCATCATAGTGATGGCCCAGCGCGATCTTGTTGCAGCCCAGCTCCCTGGCCTTGCTGTAAAGATATCCCCGCCGCATTCTGGCACACAAATAGCAGGGAGAATCCAGGGGCTTTCCCTGATCGTTATTCTCTCCGGACACGATGTCAAAAATCTCCGACCGAAATACCGTGACAGGAACTTCCAGAAGCTTCGCGTTGTTCATAATGGTCTCGTAATTGACCCGGTTGTATCCTGGATCCATCACAAGAAACACGACCTCAAAATTCTTCCTGCCATGCCGCAAAAGCTCCTGGAACAGCTTTGCCATCAGCATGGAATCCTTGCCTCCGGAAATACAGACCGCGATCTTGTCTCCGTCCCGGATCAGCTCATACTCGTTGATAGCCCTCGTAAACTTCCGCCAGATCTCCTTCCGGAACTTTTTGATAATACTCCGTTCCACATCCTTCACACGCTGCCCCGCATCCGGCTGCTCCATAAGCCGCTCAAGCTTTACCCTGAGCCAGGCCCGGTATCCGCCCTCAATGCTGTAAATCTCGCGCCCCTGCCCCCACAGCTTCTCCGCGATCTCATCGCTTTTCTGGCCTGTATGGCAGATCAGGTAGACCGGCCTGTCTCCGGGGATTTCCCCCAGATGCCTTTCAAATCCGTCCCCATCTATATGGATGGCACCCGGGTAAGTCTCCCTTTCATATTCCTCTCTGCCGCGCAGGTCTACAATGATCTTTTCCCGGCTATCCTGTTCCAGATCCAGAATCGTTTTCCTAAACATATCCTCTGCTCCCCGCCAAATCCTGAATGGCTACCACTATCATCCATTCTCCTATCAATCCGGCTTTTCCTCCCCGTATTGTAGCATAGGTATCATTCGCTTTCAATGGAAAGACCGCAATATCTGACTATAATCCGGCACGAAATGAAAGGAAACTTTTTCCCGCATATGTTATTTTTAAGTAACAGTTCAGCCAGACCGCCAAGAAAGGAGCGCTTTCCTATGAGGAAAAGAACACTGGCACGTACAGGAATGCTGTGTGCACTCTGTCTGACGGCGCTGGGCGCCTGCGGCAGCCGGGCCCCGTCATCTCAAACAGATATCCAGACCACAGAACCGCCGGCATCGCCGGAATCAAATCAGGAAACGGAGGAAACAACAGATATGAAGGAGGAGCAACAAAACCAAAACGAGTATGGAGCGCTTTTTGAAGACCTTAAGCTTACGGCAAGCTACAAGGGTCTTACCCAGACCAACCCCATTATGACCCAGCGCTTCGGCGCTGACCCTTACGCCATGGTCTACAATGACAGAGTGTACTTTTACATGACCGCGGATGCGTTTGAATATGACGCGGAGGGGAATATCCTTGAAAACTCTTACAGTAAGATCCACAGCATCAACGTAGTCTCCACGGCAGACATGGTAAACTTTACGGATCACGGATCCATTCAGGCAGCCTCCGCCGACGGCGCGGCCACCTGGGCAAACAATTCCTGGGCTCCCGCCGCAGCCTGGAAGGAGATTGACGGGAAGGACAAATTTTTCCTGTACTTTGCGGACGCAGGCGGCGGGATCGGTGTGCTGACAGCGGACAGCCCCACAGGCCCCTTCACGGATCCGCTGGGAAAGGGCCTGATCACCAGGGAGACGCCTAACTGCAGCGATGTGCTCTGGCTCTTTGATCCGGCCGTGCTGGTGGACGACGACGGCAAGGCGTACCTCTATTTCGGCGGCGGCGTTCCCGAGGGAAAGGTTTCCGACCCCGGCACCGCCAGAGTGGTTCAGCTGGGCGAGGATATGATCAGCATCGTGGGAGAACCTGTAAGGCTGGATGTCCCTTATCTGTTTGAAGACTCCGGCATCCACAAAGCCAACGGAAAATATTATTACACCTACTGCTCCAACTGGCAGGTAGACGAAGCGGGAACCGCCCAGTACGGGTTCCACAACGCCGAGATCGTAAGTCTGGAAAGCGACGACCCCATGGGGCCTTTTACTTTCAAGGAGACCATTCTGGAAAATCCCGGAAAATACTGCGGCCTGTACGGCAACAACCATCACTGTGTTTTCTGCTTCCGCGGAAACTGGTATATCACCTACCATTCCAGAGTCCTGGAAAAAGCTATGGGTGTGGAGCACGGCTACCGCTGTACCTGTGTGGACTCCTTCCTTATGCAGGAGGACGGCACTATCGGAAAGATCCGCCAGACTTTCAGCGGCCTGGAACAGCTAAGCTCTGTGGATCCGTATCTGGTCAACAGAGGCGCAAACATGGCCGTGATGGGCGGCGTGGAATGTATTCCCGCAGACGCCGGCAGCCTTGCCACCGGCTGCGGAAACATGGCTCTGAGCGGCATTGAGACCGGAGATTTTGTAGTTGTAAAGGGTGTTGACTTTGGGGATGTCGCGCCGACAAAATGGAGCGCATGGCTCCGGTCTTCCCGGGAACAGGCAGGCGTGATCCAGCTTCGGGCCGACAAACCTGATGGCGATATCCTGGGCTATCTGCCGGTGGACCAGGCATCCCCTGAGTTTACGGAATTTACTGCCGATTTAGACCGGGCGGTCACAGGTGTGCACGACCTTTATCTGATCTTTTACGGTGAAGGATATGAGCTGGATACCTGGCAGTTTGTGCGCTGACCCGCCCGCCGTCTCCGGCGGCATAAGCCTTCCCTGCAAAATACCCGGTAATGCCGTATCCGCTTTACCGACCGTAGGGCGCGTATGCCGCCGCAAGCGAGGCGTGGGTCAGGTTTTGTCATGAATCTCGCTGTGAAGCTCCTGCAAGGACCTTACCTCGCTGTTTCCATGAGTTTTCACATACTGGATGCCGCTTGCCGTCGCCTTTGCGGCGGCGATAGTGGTCATATAAGGGATCTTCGCCTTGATGGCAGCCTTGCGCAGATAACTGTCATCATGGACACTGCCCTTCCCTATAGGGGAATTTACGATCAGATCAATCTTGCCGTTGGTGATCAGATCCAGGATGTTGGGCCTGCCCTCGTACAATTTGTTGACTTTTTCCGCGGGAATACCGGCGCCGGTGATCACCTCATATGTGTTTCCTGTGGCGACAATACGGAAACCACAGTCTGCGAACTGCTTTGCGACCTCCACTACCTCATCCTTATCTTTCCGATTCACGGAGATAAGTACGGTTCCCTCCAGGGGAAGCTTGGACTGAGTCGCTTCCTGGGCTTTGTAAAATGCCTCGCCGTAAGAGCGGGCCAGACCCAGGACTTCACCCGTAGAACGCATTTCGGGGCCGAGAATGGGATCCACTTCCTGGAACATATTAAAGGGAAACACTGCTTCCTTGACGCCATAGTTAGGGATCTCCTGCTCTTTCAGGGCGGGAACCGGCGAGGGATGCCCGGTGAGGGGCGCGGTAATGATCTCCGTTGCCAGGGGCACCATGCGGATATTGCAGACCTTGGAGACCAGCGGAACGGTACGGGATGCCCGCGGGTTGGCTTCCAGCACGTAGACCCTGCCGTTTTCAATGGCATACTGCATGTTCATCAAGCCCTCCACATGCATCTCCTCCGCGATCCTGCGGGTGTATTCCTTGATCGTTGCCACATTCTCCTCTGAGATATGGACCGAAGGGATAATACACGCCGAATCGCCGGAGTGGATGCCCGCTAACTCAATGTGTTCCATAACGGCGGGAACAAAGGCGTGAGTACCGTCGCTGATGGCATCCGCCTCGCATTCCGTGGCATGATTCAGGAAACGGTCGATAAGGATGGGCCGATCCGGCGTCACGCCAACCGCGGCATTCATATACTCTTTCATGCTGTCATCGTCATAGACCACTTCCATGCCGCGGCCTCCCAACACATAGGAAGGACGGACCATGACCGGATATCCGATCTCCGCAGCGATAGCCAGAGCCTCGCCTTCCGTAGCCGCCATGCCGGATTCGGGCATGGGAATCTCCAGCTTTTCCATCATAGCCCGGAACTGATCCCGATCCTCCGCCAGGTCGATAACGGAAGGGGAAGTGCCGAGGATCTTTACGCCGTTCTTCTCAAGGTCGGCCGCAAGGTTCAGGGGCGTCTGGCCGCCAAACTGGGCAATTACGCCCACCGGCTGCTCTTTTTTATAGATGCTCAGCACATCTTCCAGCGTCAATGGTTCAAAATACAGCTTGTCGGAGGTATCGTAATCCGTGGATACCGTCTCCGGGTTGCAGTTTACGATGATCGTCTCAAAGCCCAGCTTTTTCAGGGCGAGAGAGGCATGTACACAGCAGTAATCAAACTCGATGCCCTGGCCGATCCGGTTCGGCCCGCCGCCCAGGATCATAATTTTTTGCTTTTCCGTGCTGACAGGATTTTTGTCCGGCGCATTATAAGTGGAGAAATAATAAGCGCTGTCCTGGGTGCCGCTGACATGGACGCCCTCCCATGCCTCCTCCAGGCCGAGGCGGATCCTTCTTGCGCGAATGTCCGCCTCCGGGATCTCCAGGATCTGGCTCAGATATTTGTCGGAAAACCCGTCTTTTTTGGCGGCAGCCAGAAGCTCGTCTGCAGGCAGGGAGCCCTTGGATCTCAAAAGCTGTTCCTCTTCCTCCACCAGCTCCTTCATCTGCTGAATGAACCAAGTCTTTACATGGGTAAGCCCGTTGATCTCCTCCACGGACGCGCCCTTGCGCAGGGCTTCATACATCACAAAATGGCGCTCGCTGGAAGGAGTGACTAAAAGCTGAAGCAGCTGCTCCTTTGTAAGGGAATCGAAGTTTTTGGCATGTCCAAGGCCATAGCGTCCGGTCTCCAGGGAACGGATGGCCTTCTGGAAAGCTTCTTTGTAGGTTTTGCCGATGCTCATGACCTCGCCCACGGCCCGCATCTGCGTACCCAGTTTGTCCTCCACGCCCTTGAATTTCTCGAAAGCCCAGCGGGCAAATTTGATGACCACATAATCGCCGTCCGGCACGTAACGATCCAGGGTGCCGTATTTCCCGCAGGGAATATCCTTTAAAGTCAGGCCCGCCGCCAGCATTGCGGACACCAGGGCGATCGGGAACCCGGTGGCTTTGGAGGCCAGCGCGGAGGAGCGGGAGGTGCGGGGATTGATCTCGATAACAACGATGCGGTCCGTCTTGGGATCGTGGGCGAACTGTACGTTCGTTCCGCCGATGACCTGCACCGATTCCACAATGCGGTATGCCTGCTCCTGGAGCCGTTTTTGGGTCTCCTGAGAAATAGTCAGCATGGGGGCGGCGCAGAAGGAATCCCCTGTGTGGACTCCCATCGGGTCTATATTTTCGATAAAGCAGACTGTGATCATGTTATTGTCCGCGTCTCGCACCACTTCCAGCTCCAGCTCTTCCCAGCCAAGAACGGACTCTTCCACCAAGACCTGTCCAACCAGACTTGCCTGGAGCCCTCTCTCGCAGACAGTTTTCAGCTCCTCGCGGTTGTATACCAGGCCGCCGCCGGCGCCCCCCATGGTATACGCGGGACGCAGGACCACAGGATATCCAAGCCCCTCAGCAATATTCAGCGCCTCTTCCACGGTGTACGCAACTTCACTCCGGGCCATCTCAATGCCAAGGGCCTTCATGGCGTTTTTAAACTCAATACGATCCTCGCCCCGTTCAATGGCATCCACCTGGACGCCGATGACCTTAACGTTATATTTATCCAAGATCCCTTCCTTGTTGAGCTCCGCGCAGAGATTCAGCCCGGACTGTCCGCCCAGGTTTGGCAGAAGGGCATCCGGACGCTCCTTTGCAATAATCTGTTCCAATCTCTGTACATTCAGCGGCTCGATATAAGTCACATCCGCGATCTCAGGATCCGTCATGATGGTGGCGGGATTAGAATTCACCAACACGATCTCATAACCCAGTTTGCGCAGCGCTTTGCATGCCTGGGTACCGGAATAGTCGAACTCACATGCCTGACCGATGATAATGGGGCCGGAGCCGATGATAAGCACCTTGTGGATATCTGTTCTTTTTGGCATTCGCATTTCCTCCTGATGTGGTTTTGCTGTTCCTGTTTTTCTTTCTCTACTATTATATAGGAAATCAGGAAAAGCACAAGAACCTTTCGGCAAATATTTCCTATGTCCGCATCCGTTCCGCCAACATTATCCCCAAAGCCGCGCTATACGGCGCCGGGCGCTTATGGTACAATGATTCTGCATCCGCAACCTACGGTTGACAGATTTCCGACCGGCGGTTGGTGGTGCGCAACCACAAAATAAGGTATGTTTAGGTTGCGGAGGGCGAATCGCCGCCGACAAAATCCACAGGAGGAAAAAGAACATGGTTTTAGCAGACAAGATTATCTATCTGCGAAGAAAAAACGGCTGGTCACAGGAAGACCTTGCGGAAAAAATGCAGGTGTCCCGCCAGGCGGTTTCAAAATGGGAGGGTGCACAGGCGGTTCCGGACCTTGAAAAGATCCTGGCGCTCAGCAGCCTTTTCGGCGTGACAACGGATTATCTGCTTAAAGATGAGCTCCAGGAAGAACAGCTTTTGGAAAACTCTGAAATCACATCCGCAAAGCGGGTCACTCTCGCACAGGCAAACGAATATCTGGAATGGAAAAAGACCGAAGCGGTACGGATCGCAATAGGATCCTTCCTATGCGTGATCTCTGTGATACCGCTGCTGCTCATGGATGCGGCATCGGAATATCTGCCGGAAAACCTGGGAGACGCGATCGGGCTGGTATCGTTGTTTATCCTTGTAGTGCCCGCTGTCGCTATCTTCCTATTCTGCGGCATGAAAAACGAGCCTTTTGATTTTCTGGACAGAGAAGTTTTTGAAGCAGATCCCGGTGTGGCCGACATGGTAAGGGAACGGCAGAGAGAATACCGAAACCACTATGCGAAGTGCAACATCATCGGCACATGTTTCTGTGTGCTGGCCCCTGTTCCGCTGTTCATAGGAATGGTCAGGGAAAACGATCTCCTGATGGTCATTATGTTTACAATTACCCTGTTGATCGCGGGGATCGGCGCGGTATTCTTTATAATCCCCGGTATCCGCTGGGCTGCCATGCAGAAGCTCCTGCAGGAAGGGTCTTACGCTCCTCTTGAAAAAAGCAGGAGCCGTGTCAAGGGAAGGGTAGCAGGCGTTTACTGGCTGATAACCACTGCTGTTTTTCTTATTTTGGGGTTTCGGGAGAACGAGTGGAAGACCGCAGGGTATGTATGGCCGGTGGCAGGCGTTTTGTTCGCCGCTGTAATGTGCCTCCTTAATCTGCTGATCGACCGGAAGCAGTCTTAGGAGTATGCCTCAGCTCATCAGTATCGATTGCAGTATCGATTGCGTAGAAGAAAGAATTGTCAAAGCGGGCGAAAGACACTATAATGGTATTGTCTTCACATAAAAAATAAGGTCGGGAGAGTAGATTTATTGATAAGATTGAAAAGCTACCTGTCCGCTATGGACGAGAAAACAAAGGGATGGAAGGAGATGTACGAGGGCCGTGTCATGGTGCCTGCGGGCACTCCGGGAAATCCCACAGAATTTCCTGTATTTTATAATGACGCGACATACTGGTCCCAGGATATTTCCTTCAGCCTGGAACTCACAAATAAGCTTTCTTTGGATCGTCCTACCGTTTTATGTATGATCCCGGTGAAAGATCTGGGAATTGAAACCTTTAGTACGGCTGTCGCGGATGATTGTTATCGTCAGTGGAGCCAATGCCTGGCGGGCTTTAACGAAGAATTATACAACCGAAATAAACCGCCCGAAGAGACAGGATGGTATTACGCCGTCCGGCTGGGCGGGGAAATACTGGTGAGAAATACGGCATATTTTGAAGCGCGGGCGCCCAAGGATTATGTCAATGCCGGGGGCAATACGGTGATCCATCTTACTTCGGCGCAGACGGGCGAGGAAGAGATGTGCTTATGCCTGAGGTTTCAGGTACAGCTGCAGGGCGGAAATAAGAAAAAGGCGATCCGGCTGTTGGTAGATAATCTTCCCCATGCGGCCGAATCTTTTCTTAAAAATTTTGATCTCGTGCGAAACAAAAAAGCGGCGGAGCTTGCCGAAAAGCAAAAAGCGATAAGAGAATGGCTCGTAAACAGCGAATACTGCGCGTTTATTGCAAATGGAAGCATTCTTCCAAGAGATTTCCAAACCGGAAAGAGTAAAGAGAACGCAGTTCCCTTTTGCGCACCGCATAACGAGGAAATCGAAATCTGCGGTATCAAGGGCATGGGAATCAAAAGAGGGGTCACTGTTTTTACCGGCGGAGGATATTCCGGAAAGTCAACGCTTCTGAATGCCATATCCGCCGGAATATATGACCATATACCCGGAGACGGCAGGGAATTGTGCATTACGGATTCCCGCGCGGTATCCATTTCCGCAGAGGACGGGAGATGTATCAGCAGCCTCGATATCTCGCCGTTTCTCTCGGAAATCCCGGGGGAAAGTACAAGGAATTTTTCTACGCAGTGTGCTTCCGGCTCCACCTCGCAGGCTGCCAATATCCTTGAAGCAATCGATTCCGGCGCCAGGCTGATGCTGATCGATGAGGACAGAAGCGCCGCGAATTTTATGATCAAGGACGTCATGATGAAAAAACTGATCGGAAAAGATCCGATCATCCCTTATACGGAGAGGGCAAATGAAATATATCATTCCCTGGGAATCTCAACGATCCTTATAATCGGGGGAAGCGGCGAATATCTGCCGGTAGCGGACACGATCTATCTGATCGAAAATTTTCAGATCACCGAAGTCACCGGGCAGGCAAAGGAACTGTTCACACAGTATGTCAAAAAGACAGACGGCACTCCTGCGATAGCGCCGGCGGATGACTGGAGACAGCACAGAAAACTGATGAAGAAAGGCTTTTCTCCCTATCCGTTGTTCGGCAAGACAGAAAAGCTTGCGGTGCGCGATATCGGATATATTTTTATCGGGCAGGAAAAAATAAACGTCAATCACATCTATGAGATGAACTGTGAGGAACAGAGGACGGCGGCCGGGTTTTTGATCCGGCTTTTGGAGCATCGCTATGGGGAAAGCCCGTTTACAAAAGCGGTCCAGGAAACCATCGATCTAGCTTCCGCCATTGACGACCTGTATCGGGAAATAGAAGAAAAGGGGCTGGATATGATCTACTCGGGATTTTTTCCGGATTGCGGAAGGTTTCTCGCGCTTCCGAGAAAAATAGATCTGCTGGCCGCCATTTATCGGATGCGCCATACAAAATATGAAAACGATATAAAAACGGAACATCTGTAAGCGGGATCGATTGATCTGCCTCACGCGATGTTAAGGAGCCTACCATGCGTATCTTTCTCTGCGATGACAACTCTGCTGAACGCGCATATATAAAAAGCCTTGTGCTCGGCTGGGCCGCCCGATCCGGGACTTCGGCCAGCGTACAGGAATTTCCGTCTGCGGAGGCGTTATTGTTTGCGTATGAGGATTGCCCGCCCGACATCCTGCTGCTTGATATAGAAATGACCGGCATGAACGGCGTCGAGCTCGCAAAAAAACTTCGCGCCCGGGCGGAGACAGTTCCGATCATTTTTATCACGGGTTATCCCGATTTTATCGCGGAAGGATATGAGGTCGAGGCCCTGCATTACCTGTTAAAGCCTGTCAAGCCGCAAAAGCTCTCCGAGGTGCTGACCCGTGCGCTTGGGAAAATTTCACAAGCGGAGCGGAAGATCCTCCTGCCCTCGGACGGGGGCGAGACCGCGCTGAGCCTGCGGGAGATACGCTATATTGAGGCGCAGCGGCAATATTCGGTGATCCACACGGGATCCGGCGAATATCGGCTGAGGACTCCGATCTCGCAGCTGGAAACGCAGCTCGACGGCTATTTTCTCCGGGTTCAGCGCTCCTTTATCGTGAATCTGCGGGAGGTTTTGCGGATAAATCGCACCGAGGTCATCCTGAACAGCGGCGAGGCCGTACCGATCAGCCGGGGCATGGCGGACATTATCGGGAAGAAGATCATTGAACTGTTTTAGGTGGAAAGTATGCTTTTAGATAAACTGATCAACAAAAGAATCGAACGGTACCAGTCGGAGCTTCTGCAGAAATACTGCGACGAAGTCGAGTCAATGTATCGCAAAATGCGCGGGTGGAGACACGACTATCACAACCACATCCAGGCGATGCAGGCTTCGATGGCCCTTGGAAACTATGACGAAGTGAACCGCTACCTCTCCGACCTGAACAACGACCTTACGACCGTGGATACTGTCATAAAAACGGGGCGGGTCATGGTTGACGCGATTTTAAACGGGAAGCTCAATATCGCGGCGCAGAATGAGATCCCCGTCAACGCGAAGGCGAAAATTCCCGACGGTACGCCGGTTTCAGACATCGACCTCTGTGTCATTATCGGCAACCTTTTAGACAACGCCATTGAGGAAAACAAGCGCCTTGCGCAGGATGACCGCTTTATCCGCGTCTATCTCGGCAGGAAGAATACGCAGTTTTATCTTTCAGTCACAAATGCCGCAGGGAAAAAGCAGGCGAAGAGCGGCGCGCGGTTTTCGTCATCAAAGGGCGCGGATCACGGCTTCGGGCTGTCGCGGGTGGAGACGGTGGTCAAGAAATACGGCGGCTATTTCTCCGCGGACAGCGAGGACGGCGGGTTTACTGCGGAACTGCTGATTCCATTAAGGATGACGGATGAGGGGGCTGTCGCGCTAAATGAATAAGTGCGCAGCTCCTTTTTCGATACCGGACATCCGTTTTTTGATCTGTCGCGGACTCCGCCTTTTGGTTTCATGATCTCTCGGTCTCTGTCTTCCGGTTTCACGATCCCTCCCGGACTCCGCCTTTTGTTTCCCGATCTTTCCCGGTCTCTGTCTTCCAGCCTGCATTTGGTATCCTGAAAAAGACATTTCGTACCTGAAATCAACCTTTTTGCGTTCGATTGTGATATCTTTGTAATAGTTCAGCCGGTTGCCGTGTCGGGAGGAAAATCGTGCTCGCACGAATTTTTCTCTGGATACGGCAACCGAGGGAGCGCCATTTTATGAGCAAAGGTAGGCGCACTGCGCCGAACAGCGCTGCAGCGCGACTTTGCGAATGGAGCGGAAAATGAGGAAAACGAACACCACTGACAGAGCACAGGGAAAACGCAAAGATTTTCCAAGAAAATAGGCAGAGCCGTCTAAGATGTATCGCTTCATTATAGCAGACAGAGCATGGAAAGAAAGCTCTGTTGCAAGTAATCTTGCTTATCCGCGAGTAAAAAAGTATAATAAACTGTACCTGTTTAAAAAGATAGGAAAAAATTCACGTTCATTCCGTATGTCAGGTACAGGACTATGATTTATTGATCACGGACAATAAGGTATCTGAGGATTTTCTGATACGGGCCAGGGAACTAGGAACTGCGATTGAAACAGTTGATTTGAGGGGAGAATAAGAAATGTATTGTATCTTAGTGGCAGGTATACCGGCCGCAGGAAAAAGCGTTATGGCAAAGACCTTGTCAGAAGTATTAACACTACCTGTCATTTCTAAAGACTCCAT